>JAIROU010000073.1 GCA_031257375.1 Bifidobacteriaceae bacterium | reverse complement strand
CCAGGTGAGGACCTCGTCGCCGGTGATGTGGAAGGTGTTGCCGATCGCCCGCCGGTCCGCGAACAGCGGCACGAAGCAGTAGGCGAAATCGGAGGCGTGGGTCAAAGTCCACAGCGACGTGCCGTCGCCGGGGACCACCACCGGCCGGCCCCGCCGCATCCGCGCCACGTCCGTCCAACCCCCGGGCGTGACCGACATCGGCGCGTCATAGGTGTGCGACGGCCGGACTATGGTGGCCGGGAAGCCGTCCCGCCGGACCAGCCCGACCAGGTGGTCCTCGCAGGCGATCTTGTCCCTCGAGTACTGCCAGAACGGGTTGACCAGCGGGGTCGATTCGGTGATCGGCAGCGCCGCGACCGGCTTTTGATAGGCCGAGGCCGATGAGATGAAGATGTACTGGCCGATCCGCCCGGCCAGCAACTCGACGTTCCGGCGCAGCCGGCCGACCTCGAAAGACAAGAAATCGGCCACCACGTCGAAGGCCCGCCCGTCGAGCGCCGCCGCCAGCGCGGCCGAGTCGGTGACGTCCGCCTTGATCCATTCGACGCCCTCCGGCAGCGGCCTGACCTGGGACAACCCGCGTCCGACCAGGCTGACGCTCCAGCCCGCCGCCTGGGCGGCCTTGACGCACCACCACGAGATCGTGCCGGTGCCGCCGATGAACAAAACGCTGCCTTCCATGCCCTGCCTCCGATCAGCCGATGACGCCGATGATGTTGCCCGCCGCCGCCGCCACCACCGCCGGGTCGATCAGAATCCGGTGGTGCCCCAGCCCTTCGGTCGTCACCAGCGTGGCGCCGGGCCAACGGGCTTCGATGTCCTGCGCGACATGGTACGGCGACTCCCGGTCGACCGAGTCGTGGATCACCAGCGCGCTGGGCAGCCGGCCGGTCGCGCCCATGTCGGCGATGTCGAAATCGCCCAACCGGCCGTGCGAGCGCTTCTCCATCTCCTCGGTCAGCATCGCCTCGGCCCGCCGCCCAAAGCCGAGCGTGCGCGAGAACGTGTGCGCCACCTGCCGCATGTCGGGACTGGGCGAGACCAGGGTCAGTTTGGTGAAGCTGAGGTTCCCGTCGAGGTAGGCCCGGCAGACGGCCGCGCAGCCGAGCGAGTGGGCTATCACGCCATAGGGTTGCCCGATGCCGCCGACGACGTTTTCGAGGGACCGCACCAGTTCGCCGCCGCTCGAGTGGGCGGCCCCCTGCTCGCCCGGCCCGGAGTCGCCGTGGGCGAGCGCGTCGAAGGCCACGACCTTGAAACCGGCCCGCGTCAGCGGCGCCACGAACGAGGCCACCTGGCCGCGCCAGCCGCCCCAGCCGTGAACCAGCAGCACCGTCTTGGGCTCGGCCTGGTCGGCGGCATCGGGCAAAGCGTCTTGGTGGTCCGGGCCGGGCTGGGGCTCCCAGGTCTCGACCACCAAATCCGACCCCAGCCAAGACCTCAGGCGGCTGATCTGGCCCGGCCAAGGGCGATTGTCCTTGCGGCGGCCGGCGTTGGCGGGCAGTTTGCACCAGACGCGGGCGGCGGCTTTGCCCGCCAGGCGGGGCGTCAGCGCGCCCCCGCCGACGAACCCGATCCAACCGAGCCTCTGGATGATGCGTTTGCGCAGCGGGGGAGGGCGGCGGCGGACGTTCGCGGGCAAATCGACGACGGGCATAATGACTTCAGACTATCCCGGCCGGGCCGGCTGGCGCGCATCGGCGTCCGCCGGGTCGGCGGCGAGCGGGCCGGGCGCGGGCCGGGCCGTGACCTGAACGTGACCCGGGCGTGACCGAATCGCCGTCCGGCGGCGCGGATCGCAACGTGAGACGGGCCGTTTTGGCGACCGAGCGGCATCGGCGGCGGGTAATGTCGTCCGGTGTGGCGAGGCCGCCACCCCGATCCGGCACCCGAGGAAGGACCCGTCATGTCCTGGCAACCGTTCGATGACCCGCTCGACCGGACGCGCTTCCCGGTCGACCCCTGGGCGCTCAGCGAGGTCGCCTTCGACCAGCGCGACCTGGGCGTCACCGAGACGCTGTTCGCGGTCGGCAACGGTTACCTGGGCCTGCGCGGGAACCCCGAGGAGGGCCGGGTCGCGCACGAGCACGGCACCTACATCAACGGCTTCCACGAGACCTTCCGCATCCGGCACGCCGAGGACGCCTACGGCTTCGCGACGGTTGGGCAGACCATGGTCAACGTGCCGGACGCCAAGATCATCCGGCTCTACATTGACGACGAGCCGCTCCTGCTGACCGTCGCCGACCTGCAGGAATACGAGCGGACCTTGGACTTCAGGAGCGGCCGGCTGGAGCGGCGGCTGGTTTGGCGGACGCCCTCGGGCAAGCGGGCGCGGATCGTGGCGACCCGCCTGACCTCGTTCACCGAGCGCCACTTGGCGGTCATGACCTACGAGGTGACGGTCGACCGCGACGCCCCGGTGACCTTGTCCTCGCAGCTGATCAACCGCCAGGACGGCGAGGACGAGTACCACGTCTCCGGGCCGGACGCCGGGAACCCGGCCTGGGGCTCGCCGGCCGGGCCGCCCCAGGAGGCGTCCTGGGACTCGGCCTGGGATCCGCGCAAGACCGAGACCTTCCCCCAGCGCGTGCTCGACCCGGCGCTGGCCGAGGGCGACGGCCCGGACGGGCCGGTCTTCCTGGGGTACCGCTGCCACAACTCCGGCATGACGGTGACCGTCGGGATGTCGCATCAGCTCGACACGGCCAACGATTTCACCAGGTCGGGTTCCGTCTCAGCGGATCTCGCCGAGACCCGGTTCACCGTCCGGGCGCAGGCCGGCCAGCCGATCCGGCTGACCAAGCTGGTCGCCTACCACACCTCCCGCGGCGTACCGGCGGCCGAGTTGCGCGACCGCTGCCGGTTGACCTTGGAACGGGCCTGCGAGCGGGGCGCGGCCGGGCTGGCGGACGACCAGCGCCAGTTCTTGGAGGGCTTTTGGGAGCGGTCCGATGTCGTGGTTCATGGCCAGGGCGGCACCCAGCAGGCAGTGCGGTGGAACCTGTTCCAGGCGCTGCAGGCCTCGGCGCGGGCCGAGGGGGTGGGCGTCCCGGCCAAGGGGGTGACCGGCTCGGGCTACTCCGGGCATTACTTCTGGGACTCGGAGATCTACCTGCTGCCGTTCTTGACCTACACCACGCCCCGGTGGGCGCGCAACGCCCTGCGCTTCCGGTACACCATGCTGGACGCCGCCCGGCGGCGGGCGGCCGACCTGTCCGAGGCCGGGGCGCTCTACCCGTGGCGGACCATCAACGGCGAGGAGGCCTCGGCCTTCTACGCGGCCGGGACGGCCCAGTACCACATCGACGCGGACATCGCCTACGCGCTGACCCAATACTTGCGCGCCACCGGCGACGACGGCTTCCTGGCCCGCGAGGCGATCGACGTGCTGGTCGAGACCGCCCGCATGTGGCAGGGGCTGGGCTTCATGCGCCAGGCCGGCCGGGACGGGCCGGTCGAGTTCTTCATCCACGGCGTGACCGGCCCGGATGAGTACACCACGGTGGTCAACGACAACCTGTTCACCAATGTCATGGCCCGCTTCAACCTGCGCGCGGCGGCCCGCGCGGTCGCCTCGCTGCGGGCCTCCAACCCGGTCGCCTACGGCCAGGCGGTGGCCCGCCTGGGCCTGGCCCCGTCCGAGCCGGCCGACTGGTTGGAGGCGGCCGAGGCGATGCACATCCCCCACGACCCGTCCCTCGGCATCCACCCCCAGGACGACCAGTTCCTCCAGAAGGAGATCTGGGACCTCGACTCGACCCCGGCCGCCAAGCGGCCGCTGCTGCTCCACTACCACCCGCTGGTCATCTACCGCTTCCAGGTCCTCAAGCAGACCGACGTGGTGCTGGCGCAGTTCCTCTGCCCGCAGGAGTTCACCCCGGAGGAGAAACTGGCCGACTTCGACTATTACGACCCTTTGACGACCGGGGATTCGTCTTTGTCGGCCGTCGCGCAGGCGATCATGGCGGCCGAGGTCGGCTATCAGGAGTTGGCCCAGAAGTACTTCTTCGCGGCCTTGTACGTCGATTTGGCCAACCTGCACGGCAACGCCGCCGATGGCGCGCACGTCGCCTCGGCCGGGGGCGTTTGGTCCTCGCTCGTGTTCGGCTTCGGCGGTTTGCGCGATGCCGAGGGGCGGCTCTCGTTCGACCCCCGGCTGCCGGAGCTTTGGCAGGGCGTCAGCTTCCGGCTGACCTTCCGCGGCACGCGGCTGGCGGTCGACCTGGCCCAGGACCGGATCGAGTTCAGTGTGCTTGACGGCCCCGGGACTGACGTCTGGGTGCGCGGCCAGGCTTTCGCGGTGCGCCCGGCCGCCCCGACTGTGGTGCCCCTGGCTGATCAGGGTCCGCGCCTCCTCGGCGCCCCGACCGCCCGCGACATAACCGGCGCGGTGCGCGCCGACGGCTCGGTCATCACCGCCACCGTCCCCAGCCCGGCCCAAGACGAGCCGCCACCAGCCCGCTAGCGACCGACCAGCGGCGCTGACCTGCCTAAACCCGGGGACGGTCCTTTCGTCTCAGACTCGGGGACACTCCCTGCGCCGGGGCGCAGGGA
>JAIROU010000054.1 GCA_031257375.1 Bifidobacteriaceae bacterium | reverse complement strand
AACCCTCCCCCGGACCGCGCTCGTCCGCCTCGACGCAACCCGCCGCCAACGCCAGACCGGCCTGAGCCTGGCACCAACGACCCAGCAAATCCCACAACCCCACCAACCTGACCCTGTCCGGCTGGGAGACCTCGTCCATCTCCCCGACCCGGACCAGCAAGGCGACCGCCTCCGCCGACGGCCCGGCCGCCCGCGCCAGATCCAGCAACTCCCCCGCCCCCGCGCCGTCGAACGCGCACGGGCACAAACCCTCCAGGTGCGGGCAGCCGCCCGGCCCGAAGCCCTCCGGCCCCGCAAACCCTCCCCCAGGGGCCTCCCAAGCCCCATCCGGGCCGTCAAACTGACCCCCGTCAACGCCGATAACACCATTCACACTCATACAGCCATACTACATCCCCACTGCCCTCCCCGCAACCCCTCGCGGCCCGCCAAACCGACCAATCTCCCCGAAGGCCGAGGCCAGTTGGGCGCTGGGTTGAGCGCAGGGGCCGTCGCCGTCCCGCACGCGGCGCCAGGCGCCATGTGCGGGCTGGCCGGCAGCATCGGGCGTGGGCCGGGGCCAGGGCCCAGGACGGCTTCTTCAGGCCAAGGTAGTGCGGCCAGTCGAAGCCCCAGGTCGAGGCCGCCACCGAGATGTGCGAGGAAGACCAGGTGAGCAGCGCCCACAGCCCGAGCATGGCGCCGGCCGCCAAGGTGGTCGCGCCGAAGGCCCGGCCGAAGCTGAGCCTCCCGCCCGGCGCCCCGGCGATCATCGCCCGGGCGCCGCGCTGGGAGCCGCGCCAACGGCATCGGACTTGGCGTGGTCGGCCTGGTCGTCGCGGACGGTCTGGGCCAAATCCCCCCGGCCACACCGACGGTCGAGCGGAGCAGGGCGATCTCGCAACGGCGTCCCCATCGGCGGTGTCGATGCCGCGGGCCTACGCCGGGCCGCCGTGCCAGGGACCAAATGACCCGGGGAGAGCACAAGGGAGAGCACAAGGGACCTAAGTCCCGTCCCGGCGGGAGGGGGCGGCGGGTTTCTGCCATTAGCGGACATTCTGGGCATTTGAGGGGGTTTCGTGCCAAAATCGTAGGTATTGCCCGCCAGGCGCAGCCCAATCTGATCGCCTGGTGTGTGGCCATTTGGGTGAGCCGACCCAATGACGGACGCCCGACAAGAGGGACGACCCCGAACGCTCTCAGAAGCAAAACCGAATCCCAACCCCGCAATCCCCTGAAAGCAGTAGGAGTGTCTCAAATGTGCGCTCAGCGCGCCCGCGTTCGTCCATGCCCAGATGCCAAGACCCCGATCGGGCGAGTCGCCAAGGCGGTCGCCTGGACCGCCGCCGCCGCCACCGCCCTGGGCGGCCTGCTGGTCTTGCAGACCGCCGTCGGCGCGCCCCAGGCCCAGGCGGTCGCCTTCAAGAACGGCTGGGACGGCCAGTTCACCGACGACTTGCTGTGGTACCAGCTGACCACCAACGTGACCACGCACGACACCACCAACGAGAGTTTCGCCTGGCGCAACCCCGACCAGATCGCGCCCGGCCAACTGGCCAAGCCGCTGTCGCAGATGTCCATCTGGCGCGATGACGACGGGACGGCCGGGGACTGGGGCATCATCACCCTGGCGGCCGGCCCGGCCCTGCTGAAGGCCCGCGGCCTGCAGACCAACGCGCTGGTCGGCCTGGACGCGAGCGGCAAGACGACCCTGTTCTGGCCGGACTCGTCCAGCGGGCGGACCAAGGTTGACGCCATCGCCTACGGCAAGCTCTCGGGCGCGCAGGTGATCCCGGGCGTGCCCGACCAGACCGCCTGCTACCTCCAAGGCGCCCACTCGGCCGCCATCAACCAGGAGAACGGCTACCTTTACGCCTCGTCCTTCCGCAAGATGACCCTGGCGGGCAACAAGGCCGACGCGGCCATGAAACTGGGCGTCTACGAGCTCGGCTGGGCGCCTGGCGCCAAGACCCAGCCGCTGCGCTGCCTCTCAGCCGTCAACACGATGACCGCCGCCGGGGGCCAGACCTTGAACCAGCAGTGGACCGAGGCGACCGGCCTGGCCGGGCCGTCCGACCACATCTGGCACCTGTCCGACGACACCGTTGTGGACATGCAGGGCAACTTCTACCTGATGGCCACCGGCGGCCCGGAGCGCCACGCCCTGATCAAGGTCGAGGTCCCCTACCAGGCCGACGGCACCCCCTACCCCGGCAACCGGGCCTGGGAGTATTCCCTGGTCAAGGCCTTCACGGCGGAGGCCAACCCGCGCGCCACCCCGATCAGCGGGATGGCCTTCCTGGACGGCCAGATTTACACCATCGAGGACGCCAGCCCGCCGGTCCTGCGCCGCTGGGACCCCCTGGCCGGGACCATGACCACCCTCGGCAAGGTCAGCGCCGAGCCTTTCAGCAAGGCCGTCAACCAGGACCTGGCCGGGTCGCAGCCGGCCGCCACCGTCCACGGCACCGTCTACAACGACGCCAACGGCAACGGCGCCATCGACCCCGGCGAGTCCGGCGTCGGCGGGGTGGCGGTCGAGATCTGGCAGGGCGACGCCGCCTCCGGCTCGACCAACTGGACCCACCGCCTGACCCTCGCCACCGACGCCGCCGGGGCCTATTCGACCCTGGTCAACGCCAAGGACAGCGAGTACCTGATCCGCCTGGCGCGGCCCCGGATCGGCGGCGCCAACGCCCGCCAGACTTACGCCTCGGCCGGTCAATACTCGGCCAACGAAGACCAGGCCGGCCAGGACCCGGCCAACCTGGTCCGGCCGTACTGCGCCAGCGCCGGCGGCGACTACCAGGAGCGCACCGGCTCCGGCCCCTGCTGGGGCGCCCGGATGGACGGGGCCGAGCCGGCCGCCGTCGCCAACCCGCTCGACCCGGCCGCCGGGGCCGCCATCGTCACCAATGTCAAGGCCCGCACCGCCAGGGCCGCCACGGTGGCCGATTTCGGCCTGACCGTGGCCGGTTCCTGGGGCGACGCGCCGGAGGCCTACCTGACGACCAACGCCGCGGCCGGTCCGCACGCCAACCCGACCCGCGCCGGACAGCCGTACCTGCACCTCGGCGCGGCCGCGGGGGTTTACCCGGACGGCCAGCCCAAGTCCGATGCCGACGCCCACGCCGCCGACGACGGGCTGGAGATCGCTCCGGTCGCGCCAGGCGAAAGACCCGCCGATGACGCCTGGCAGTCCGCCCAGGGCCAGTTGATGGCCGCCGGGCAGACTTACGCCTTCCGCGCCCGCGCCGCCGTCCCGGCCGAATTGGCCGGCGCCGCCCAGGTCAAGGCCTGGATCACGGCCGCCACCGCCGCCGGGCCGTCCGCCACCATGGGCCAAGCACTCCTCGGCGCCGGCGGCGCCTGTTCCCCCACGCCGGACCAGAACGGCCTGGTGACCTGCGATTTCACGGCCACCAGCGGGTCTGGGACGGGCGCGGTGACGCCGCTCTACGCCCGCGCCCGGATTTCGACCGACCCGGCCATGACGGCCGTCTCACGCGGCGGCGGGCAAGTCGGCGAATCCTGGGCGCCGCTGGGCGAGATCGAGGACTACCAGTTGGGCGTGGCGACCGGCGTGGTCCGGATCCAGGCCCGCAGCCTGGGCGGGGTGGCCGCCCACGTCCGCTTGGCGCTCGACGGCGCCAATATTTCCGATGTCGCGCCCTCGGCCGTCACCGACACGGTCGCGACCAGCGCCGGGGGCGGCTTCGAGGGCTCCCGCCGGGGTCACGCCGTCAAGTCTTTGAGCCAGCCGGTGGTCATCACCACGGCCGCCGTGGGAGCGGCCGACGCGACCGGGCTGAACGGCTGGCGCCTGGCCGCGGGAGCACAAGGCGCCCAGAACCAGGACACCCACTGCTTCGACTCCCTGACCGGCCAGGACCTCGGCGCCCAGGTCGATGCCGCGGCCGGTTCGGTCACGCTCGCCCCGACCGCCGGCGACCTGCCCAAGGACGTGACCTGCCGGCTGACCTACGTCCCGGCGGCCGACTTGGCCCAGTCCACCGTCACGGCCGACCCGAGCGGCAACCAGTCGATGTCCGACCGCCTGACCGTGCCGCTGGGATCCTCCCAGGTCACAGTCACCGCCCGGGGCTCGGTCCAGGACGCCAATGGCGACCCGAAGACCGCCCCGGCCACGGGCGACCGGGCCGAATTGGCCCTGGCGCCGCTCGACGGCGCCCCCAGCGCCGGCGCCCGGTTCGAGACCTCCGGCGACGGCGGCGCCACCTGGAACGCTGGCGGCCAAACCCTGACCTGCGCCCTCGACCAGGCCGGGGCCTGCGCCGAGGCCGTCCGGGTGGTCGGCCAGGCCCCCGGCGGCTACGCCCTGAGCGCCCGGATCGGCGGGCGCCACCTGACCAACCCGGCCACCGGCCAGCCGACCGACGCCTCCCCGGTCGAGATCTGGTTCAAGGCCGGCGCCCCGGCCAGCGGCGAGATCGACCTGGCTGACACCAAAGACCGGGCCGCCAACCACGGCCAGGCCAGCCCGGCCGACTCCTACAACCTCGACATCTGGGTTAAGGACGGCGCCGGCCACGGCGTCACCGGCCTGACCGACGCGAACTTCACCAAGCACTGCTCGACCGGCGGACGGCCCGTGGCCTGCCCGGCCGCGGCCGGGGTGGTGTTCGGCCAGGTGACCGAGGATCCGGCGGCGGCCGGGCATTACACGGTGGCGGTCGCCGCCACCAAGGCGGGCGAGAAGTGGCTGGCCATCGCCGCGGCCGGGGTCCCGGCCGCCTTGCCCAAGCGCGGCCAGCCGGCCCAGCAGCACGTCACGGCCACGTTCACGGCCATGGCCGAGGCCGATGCCGCCGCGTCGTCATTCGCCGTCACGTCCAGCGGGCAGCGGGTGGCCTGGGCGTCGAACCAGGACGACCCGGCCTACTACCACACCGGCCAAGTGGCGCTGAAAGACGCCAACGCCAACCCCATCACCGGCGCCCGGGCCAAACTGGCCTGGGCGTCCGCCGAGCCGGCGGCCGACCGGGTCGAGATCGCCGAGAGCGGCCAGGCCGGGGTCTACGACGTCAAGATCTGGTCGGCCGCCCCCGGCGCCTTCCAGGGCCTGAAGATCACCTTCGCCCAGCCCGGCGCCGCCAAGCTGACCCTGACCGAGGCCGAAACCCTGGTCTTCACGCCCGGCCAACCGGTCCAATCGGCATCGTCCATGACCATCACCAAAACCGCCGGCCAAGCCGCCAACTTCGGCGCGCCCGGCGCGACGGCGGCGACCTGGGGCAAACAGACGATCACCGTCACTTTGCGGGACCAGTCCGGCAACGCCTACCAAGGCGGGGTGGGGCGGCTGTTCGCCCGCTCGCCCAAGACCGGCGCCGAGGGCGTCCACTACGCCGACCCGGCCGGGGTCGGGGCGGGCGGTTTCGCCTGCGCCGAGGCGCCGGGGCCGGACGGCTGCCAAGGCGGGGTCTACGCCTTGGACGTCCACGCCTCCCTGGCCGGCGCCAAGACCATCGCGGTCGGCTTCGCGCCCGGCCCCGAGCCGGCCTTTGACGTGCTCGAACAAGGCACCGGCGCGGCCTTCGTGACGGCGGTGTTCACCACTCCCCCGGCCCGCGCGGCCGACTCGGTGTTCGTATTGGGCGACCCGAAAACAAGTCCGGGCGAGACCGACCCCCAGGACAACTGGGACGACCCGGCCGATGATCCGGA
>JAIROU010000052.1 GCA_031257375.1 Bifidobacteriaceae bacterium | reverse complement strand
CTGGCGCTCTCCGGCTCCGGCGAGGCCTTGGGCCAGCGCGCGGGCGCCACGCTGCTGGGCGCCGGCGACGGACTGGCGGCGCTGGCCGTGGACGGCCGGGTGGCGGTGGCGAGCACGGCCGACCTTGCGAAAGACCGGTGGTCGGCGGAGGTCGGCTCGGCGGCGGCGGTCCCGGTGCTGGCGGACGGGAGCGGCGGGCTGTGGGTCTGGAGCGGCGACGGCTTCGCCGCGGCCGCCACCGGGCAAGCGGTCGGGTTCGGGCAGGACGCGGGCGACGCCGGTGTGCGGTACCAGGTGCTTGAGGGCGGGATCGTGGTCCGGGTGGAATCGAACGCGGGCGGGGAGGCGCAGTCCGTGACGCGGGTGGACCCTGCGACCGGCCAGGACTTGTGGGACGGCGCCGTCAGGCACACCGGCCCAGCCGCGGTCGTGGCGGCCGACGGGCGCATCCTCACGGGCGGGTTCGAGGCGGTCAACTGCGTCGACGCCGAGACCGGCGAGCAGCGCTGGTCCCGCCCGGCCGACCGGTTGATCGGGCCGGACGGCGGGAACGTCCTGGTGGGCTCGGCCGATGGCCGGGTCAGCGCGCTGAAGACCAGCACTGGCGCCCTGGAGTACCAGTTCGACGTCGGGGCGGTGGACTTCGACCGGGCCGATTTCGGCCTCGGAGCGGAGATTCTGTACCTGGTCGGCCCCGACAAGTTGCTCGCCCACCGGTTGGAGAAGGATGCCGCGGCGCTGTGGGAGCTGCCCCTGCCCAGGTCCTCGGCCGATCCGCCGCACCGGTTGGTCGGGGCGGGGGGCGAGCTCTGGCTGGTGTCCGGTGGCGACCTGCGGCCGATCAGGTGAGCGAGCCCGGGCCGAGAGGCGCCTGAGCCCCGCCGCCGGGCGGCCTGGCTACCCTGGAAGCCATGCGAATCGCCCGTTTCACGCTCGACCAGGATCCCCGCTACGGCATTGTCCAGGGCGAAGCTGGCGCCGAAGTCATCCACGCCATCAGCGGCGACCCGCTCTACACCGAAATCCGGCCGACCGGGCTGACCTGCCCGATTGACGAGGTCCGCCTGCTGGCGCCGGTCATCCCGCGCTCCAAAGTGCTCGGCGTGGCCGGCAATCGCGCCGGTCCTGGCGAGCGGCCGCCCCCGCTGTGGTTCGGCAAACCGAACACTTCGGTCGCCGGCCCCGGCGACCCGATCGTCTTGGACTCGCGCGTCGAGGCTCCGGCCTTCGCGGAGGCCGGGTTGGCCGTTGTCATCGGGCGGATCGCCAAAGACGTGCCGGTGGACGATGCCGCCAAGTTCATTTTTGGCTACACCGTCGCCAACGACGTCGGCTACCGCTACCCGCCCGCGGACGGCGGCGGCCCGAGAGACCCGCGCGGGTTCTTCGGGAAGTACCGCGACGGGTTCACCCCGATCGGGCCTTGGATCGAGACAGATCTGGACCCGGCCGCCGGGCTGGCCGTCGGCTGCTGGGTTGACGGCGACCGGCGCCACGGCGGCTCGACCCGGGACCTGGTGGCGGGCGTCGCCGAACTGGTGGCGACGGCATCGGCGGTGTGCACTTTGCTGCCGGGCGACGTGATCTTGGCCGGCGCCCTGGCCCCAGCCGTGCCGATCGCTCCCGGCGAGCGCGTCACCTGCGAGGTCGTCGGCATCGGCGCGCTCACCAACCCGGTCGTCAAGCGGTAGGTTGGAGCGCTATGAGCTCATCGATGCGTCTGCGCTTCTGCCCCTCGCCGACCGGCGCCCCGCACGTCGGCATGGTCCGCACGGCCCTGTTCAACTGGGCTTACGCCCGCCACACCGGCGCGACCTTCGTCTTCAGGATCGAGGACACCGACCCGGCGCGCGACTCAGAGGAGTCCTATCTTCAACTGCTCGACGCCTTGCGCTGGCTGGGGCTGGACTGGGACGAGGGGGTCGAGGTCGGCGGCCCGCACGGGCCGTACCGGCAGTCCGAGCGCCTGGACATTTACGCCCTGGTGGCCAGGCGGCTGGCCGAGGCCGGCTTGGCCTACGAGTCGTTCTCCACCCCTGAGGAGGTCGAGGCCCGGCACGTCGCGGCCGGGCGGCCCCCGAAGGCGGGCTACGACGGCTTCGACCGCGACCTGACGCCCGCCCAGCGCGAGGCTTACAAGGCCGCCGGGCGCCAGCCGGTGCTGCGGCTGCGCATGCCGGACGAGGACATCGCCTTCACCGACCTGGTGCGCGGCCCGGTCACCTTCAAGGCCGGCTCGGCGCCGGACTTCGCCCTCACCCGGGCCGGCGGGCGGCCCCTCTACACCCTGACCAACCCGGTCGACGACGCCCTCATGCGGATCACCCACGTCTTGCGAGGAGAGGATTTGCTGTCATCGACTCCGCGCCAGATCGTGCTCCACCGGGCGCTGGTCGGCCTGGGCCTCTCGGAAGCGGTGCCGCAGTTCGGCCACTTGCCGTATGTGATGGGGGAGGGCAACAAGAAGCTGTCCAAGCGGGACCCGCAGTCGAGCCTGTTCCACCACCGCGACCGCGGCTTCCTGCCCGAGGGCCTGGTCAACTATCTGGCCCTGCTGGGCTGGTCGATCGCGCCCGACCGCGACGTCTTCACGGTCCCGGAACTGGTCGCCGCCTTCGACGTGGCGGACGTGGGCCCCAACCCGGCCCGCTTCGACCTGAAGAAGGCCGAGGCCATCAACGCCGCCCACATGCGCCTGCTGGCCCCCGACGACTTCGCCCGCCGCCTGGTGGGGTTTTTGCACGCGGCCGGATTGGCCTCGGCGCCCGACTGGGACGGCCTGACCGCGCGCGAGCGGGCCGTGCTGACCGCCGCCGGGCCGCTGGTCCAGCCCCGCATGACCCTGCTCGGGGAGGCGCCCGGCAGGCTCGGGTTTTTCTTCGTGCCCGATGACGCCGTGGCAGTCGAGCCCGAAGCTCTCGCCCGGTTGGCGCCCGCCTCCCGCGGCCTGCTGGAGGCGTCCCTGGCGGTGCTGCGGGACCTGGGCTCGTGGACGGCATCGGACATCCACGTGGCACTGGAGGCCGCCCTCGTCGCGGGGTTGGGCGTCAAGCCGCGCGACGCCTTCACACCCCTGCGGACGGCCTTGACCGGGAGCCGGGTGTCGCCGCCGCTGTTCGAGTCGATGGAGATCTTGGGGCGCGAGAGCTGCCTGGCCCGCATCGAACGCCTTCGGCTTTTGCCTGAACTCGGTTGATTCGATACCCTTGCAGGTCGGCCCGCCTTGTTCGGGCGGCCTAAAAACCCTTGGGGTATGGTGTAATTGGCAGCACGAGTGATTCTGGTTCACTTAGTCTAGGTTCGAGTCCTGGTACCCCAGCGCTTGGCTTAGCCCGCGCTGACCAGGCCTTTGGCTCCGTTGTGTAGTGGCCTAGCACGCCGCCCTCTCAAGGCGGTAGCGCCGGTTCGAACCCGGTCGGGGCTACCTTGCGAAACCGCTGGTCAAAGGCGGTCTTTTCGTTCTCTCCAGTCCGACAAGTGTTCGATTCGGCCTGTCTGTCCCGAATCTGTCCCGTCCCAGGCGGGTTGAGGCTCGCGACTTGCGGTCCTCGGGTGTCAGTCTTATCTGGCTTATCTGGCGCCGGACGCAGTCGCCAGCACCTGCTCAA
>JAIROU010000020.1 GCA_031257375.1 Bifidobacteriaceae bacterium | reverse complement strand
CGCCCGGGCACTCGACCGTCAGCCAGACCTCCCAGCCCTTGTTCGCCTCCGAGTACTCGGCCTCCTGCTCCAAGACGGCCAGGTCGAAATGCGACATTCGGCCGCAGCCTTCGGCGCCGTCCTGATTCCGGGGCTTGACGAACTCGACGGCATCGTGCCCCAGAACAGCGAACACCTCCGTCTCGGCCTCCTGGTAGGCCATGCCGACGACATCGGGCACGTCGGCCTCAGAGGCGTCCCGCGAACCGCCGCAACCGGCTGTCAGACCCAGCGCCAACGCCACCACCAGCGCGAATCCGCGCCGAACGGCCCTGCCCCATAGCGCCGAGGAAGCCATCGTCACCCCTTTCGGTCAAGACTGCGACCATGCTGATGCGACCAGTGCCCCTGGCCCGGGACGCTACGGGCGCCCCGCCGGCCCGGCCTGAGGCGGCAGGCGGGCGCTCCACACCACCCGCCCCTCCAGCGCCAAGGACGCGATCACGCCGACCAGGATGGTGGCGCCGAGGGCCGGGCGGGAGATGAAGGTGGCCTGGTTGAGCGCCAGCATCGCCATGAACAGCGCGATCAGCTTGCCGAACCAGGCGATCAACAGATTCCGGGCCTTCGCCTCGGCCGTCTTCGACAGGTGCATCACCAGGGCGGAGGCGCCGAAACAGGCCCCGACTATGGCCGCTCCCAGGAGCGCCCCCCACAGCCCCTTGGGACCGGCCGCGAAATAGCCCGCCAGGCCGCCGCCCACCGCCAGGACCCCGGACAGAACGGCCAACTGGATCGTGACCGCGCGGTAGTCAATGCCCTCGGGCTTGCCTCGGGTCGGGTTCGGCTCACTCATCGGGTTCCTCCTTCAGGGGTTCGGGTCCGTTCCCAGCGCCCGGCCGCCCGCCCCGGCGGCCGCGGCCCCGGCCGCCCCGGCGCCGCCCGGGCAGGAAACAGGGCGCGATCGTCAAGGCCAGCGCCGCCAGCGCGCCGAGGGCGAGGAAGACCAACACCTGCCGGGCGCGGAAGACCGCCAGCCCGGCCGCGCCGAAGGCCAGCACCCCGGTCCACAGGTACATGATGGCGACCGCCCGGCGCTGGGTGTGGCCCAGCCGGAGCAGGCGGTGGTGCAGGTGCATGCGGTCGGCCTTGAAGGGCGACTGCCCCGCCCGCATCCGCCTGGCCACCGCCATCAGCATGTCCAGCAGCGGCAGGGCGAGGACCGCGAACGGCAGGATGATCGGCAGGAAGGCGGCGAAGGCCTGGCGTTCGGTGATGGCCGCCGCACCGGGGTCGATCTGCCCGGTCACCGCGATCGTGGCGGCCGAGAACAACAGCCCCAGCAGCATGGACCCCGAATCGCCCATGAAGATGCGGGCGGGATTGAAGTTGTGCGGCAGGAAACCGACGCACGCGCCCACCGTCAGGGCCAGGATCAGGGCCGCCAGCGAGGCGTAGGTGGGCGCCCCGGATTGGCGCGACAGCAGGTAGGAGTAGACGAAGAAGGCGGCGCCGCCGATCGCCACCATCCCAGCCGCCAGCCCGTCCAGGCCGTCGACAAAGTTGATCGCGTTGATGGTCGCCACCACCACCACGATGGTCGCGATCAGGCTCAGCCGCGAGGACACTATGGTCACCCCGGCCACCGGCAGCGTGATCAACTGGATCCCCTGCCAGGCCAGGTACCCGGCCGCGAGGACTTGCCCCGCCAGTTTGCTGGGCCAGTTCAGGTCGAACCAGTCGTCCAGCGCCCCCAGCAGGCAGACCGCTGCCGCCGCGACCACCACCCCCCAGGGCGCCGACTCCGCGAAGACCGGTCGCAGGAACGGCACCTGCGCGGCCGTGGCCAGCCCGACCACCACCCCCAGCAGCATCGCCAGCCCGCCCAGCCGGGGCGTCGGCACGGTGTGGATGTCGCGCGCCCGCACCGGCGTGACGGCCTGGGTGGCCACCGCCAGGCGCCGCACCAGCGGCACCGCCACCGTCGTCACGACCGCCGCGATGGCGGCCAGGATCGCATAAGTCCTCACCCGCCCAACCGTCCCGCCGCCGTCGTTTGCCCGATGCCGCCCGCCCGCTTCCCAGCCCCGCCCCCGGCCAGCGCCCGCTCCGTTTGGCCGCGCCCGATGCCGTCCGCCCGGCCCCCAGCCCCGTCCGCGGCCCCGTCCCCGGCCCCGCCCCCGGTCAGCGCCCGGACCAGTTGGCCGCGCCCGATGCCGCCTTCCCGAACCAGGCGCAGTGATCCGCCGGAGAGGTCAACGACCGTGGACGCGACTCCTCCCGCCGCCCGACCGGCGTCCACGTAAACAGCTACCTGGCGGCCGAATTGGCGCACGGCATCGGGCACCGTCAAGGCGGGCCGATCCCCTGACAGGTTGGCCGACGTCACCGCCAACGGCCCGGTCAAGCGCAAAAGCGCCAACGCCGCGGGATGGTCGGGCTGGCGCAGGCCGACAGTGCCGGGGCGGGCGCCGAGGCGCAGACCGGCCCGACGGTCGGCGGCCACCACGATCGTCAACGGCCCCGGCCAGAAGCCCTGGGCCAGGGCCTCGGCGGCGGGCGGCCAATCCTCGACCAACGGCCCGGCCTGGTCCCGGTCGCCCACCAGCACCGGCAGCGCCAGTTGGCGGGGCCGCCGCTTGGCGGCGAACAGGCGGTCGGTGGCCTCGGCGCTGAACGGATCGGCCGCCAGCCCGTAGACCGTGTCGGTCGGCATCACGACTAGCTGGCCCCGGGCGATGGCCGCAGCCGCGTCGGCCAAGGCGGCGGGCGGGGGCGGCGGAGTCGGATCGGCTAGCATCCAGGCGATTCTACGGCCTGGCGCGCCCGGCCCAAGGCCCGCGCTGGGCCCAGGACGGCTCGCCAGGCCGACAGCAACTATGGTTGTTCACAAAGTCGGCAACCAAGTAGGCACAGATGAGCGACCCAATCATTCCGTTTCCCGAGTCGGCGCCCGGCGCCGGACCGGCGCGGCCACAGCCGCCGTCCGGGCCGGCGCAACCCCGACCCCCGCTCGCGCCAACGCCCTACGGGCCGCGCCAAGGCCCATCGCTCAACGGTCCGGCGCCTTACGGTCCGCAGCCGCTCGGGCAGCCGCAGTTCGGCCCGGCGCCGTACGGACCCCAGCCGCAGTTCGGGCCGGCGCAGTTCGGGCCGGCGCCGTACGGACCCCAGCCGCAGTTCGGGCCGGGGCAGTTCGGGCAGCCGCAGTTCGGGCTAGCGGCGCCTTTCGCAAGTCGGCCCGGCACCATCCCGCTGCGGCCGCTGAAACTGGGCGACATTTTCGACGGGGCCTTTCGCTCAATCCGGTTCGCTCCCTCGGTCATGTTCGGGCTGACGGCGATTGTGGTGGTGATCAGCACGGCCGCCCAGCAGATCCCGGCCTACCTGTTGCGGGACGCCCAGACGGGGATGGCCTACATCGACCCGGCCAACGCGCTGCTGTCCACGGGCATCGGCGAGATCATCAGCTTCCTGGTAACCACGATCCTCAGCGGGATGCTGATCTACGCCGTCGCGCAGGGGGCTATCGGCAAGCGGGCGACCATCGGCTCGTCCTGGCGCGCCGTCGGCGGCCGGCTGCCCCGGCTGATCGGGCTGACCCTGCTGATCGGCCTGATGCTGATCGCCGCCTGCTTGATCCCCTTGGTCGCGATCGGCTTCGGCGGCGGGATGATGGTGTACTCCCTGGACACCGCCAGCGGCGCGGCGGGCGGGCTGGGGCTGATCCTCCTGGGCCTGCTCGGCATGGCCGTGGCCGTGGGGTGGATCGTGGTCCGCACCCTGCTGGCGCCCGCCGCCTTGGTCCTGGAGGGCCAGGGCGTCATGGCCTCGTTGAAGCGCGGATGGCGGCTCGCCGTCGGCGGTTTTGGCGGCTGCTGGGCATCTACCTGCTGACATCGCTGATAGTCGGGCTGGCGGCGTTCGTCGTGGGGGCCGTCTTCGGCGT
>JAIROU010000347.1 GCA_031257375.1 Bifidobacteriaceae bacterium | reverse complement strand
GGCCTATTCGACCTACTGCTTCAACTCGTCGCATTCGGACGCCGGGTCGTTCGGCGTCTACGCCGGCTGCGGCCCGGCGGCGGTGGGCGAAGTCACGGTTCTGCTCGAGTCGGAATGGGAGCGGCTGGGCCGCGAGGGGCTGGCCCCCGGCGAACTCGAACGGGTCAAAGGCCAGCTGACCGGGGCCACCTTGCTGTCCCTCGAAGAACCGTACGCCCTGATGAACCGCCTGGGCCGGGCTGCCACGCTGATGGGCGAGCTGCCGCCGGTCGAAGAAGTCATCGCCCGCATCCAGGCGGTCACCGCCGCCCAAGTTGCCGATCTGGCGGCCGAGTTGGCCGCCCGCCCCCGCTCCCGCGTGGTGGTCGGCCCAGGCGGCTAGCAGCCGGTCGGCTAATCCCCCCAACCCCCAACGCGCACAGGGCGCGAAGGCCGGCGTCGTCGCCGTGCCGACCGGCAGCGGCAGCGGGCCCGGCCCCGCCGGGCGCCGCGGGGGCGCCACCTCGCGCCCATGCGGATTGCCCGATGGATTCTCCTAGTCGCGTGACCGCTGTCCGACGGTGATGTTTCGAGCCCCCGAGTCGAGGCGGCTGCGCTAGCCGAGGCTGGTGGCGCGACCAGCCGCCCATCGCTGCGTCGCCAAAGGCATGAGGTAGTGTTTGGCGAGCCATTCGACTACCGGCACCACGACCGCGTCGCCGAATCCGAATAGGCTCTGGTTAGTGCGTGCCCCGTCTAGTCGGTAGTGGCTCGCTCCCATCAAGGTCGCGTATTCCCTAGGAGTCATCCAACGGACGCGCAAGGCGCCGCTGCCGAGGCGGACGACAGCTTGTTTGGAGGAGCCCCCGCGGGCGGTCCGCAGACAGCCGGCGATGTCGTCGGGGCGGACTTCCCACACCGCCGCACCGTGGCGGGTACGTCGATAGGCGGTTCGATAAGACACCCCCGGCGCGCGCCGCAACTGGTCGACCCGGCTCCGCTGCACGGCCGACAGTGACTCCGTGAACTGGCGCCTGCGGTGAGCGTCCCACCAGCGCTGATCGGTCAGCGGCAGGTCCTCCAGGTACAGCCCTAATCCCGCCGTTAGTGGCGGTGGCGGCTCGGGGAGCGGCGCGCGGTGGGTGCGCAGCGTCGAATCCCCGAACACTCGCCACAACCAGTCGGGTCTGAGTTCGCAGTGGTCTTGCCGTCCCGGCGGCGGCGACTGGGCTCCGACTAGGAATAGGCGTGGACGCGACTGCGGGACGAACCGGCGCGCGTCGATGGCCAGCGCGTCCACGGAGTACCCGAGGGCGTTGAAGGCTCTGACAGCCGCCGCGATGTCCTCGCCGCCGCGTGAGGTGGCCAACCCGCAGACGTTTTCCAACACCGCCACCGGCGGCTTGGTCGGGCCCATTTCGCCGAGGACGCGGATGTACTCCCAGAACGTTCCGGATTCCGAGCCGCGCAGGCCGGCCCGCGATCCGGCCAGCGACAGGTCTGTGCATGGCGAAGACGCCCAAGCCAGGGCCACATTGGCGGGCAAGCCCTGGCCGCGCACGTCCCGGACATCGCCCAGATTGAACTGGTGGTCGGCGGCCGAGCCGAAATTGCCTTGGTACATGGCTTGTTTGTTAGGCTCGCAATCGTTTGACCAGATCACATCGAATCCCGCCGCCTCCAAGCCCAGGCGGGCCAGGCCGATGCCGGCGAAGAACTCGAGCGCCCCGGGCGCCTTGGCCGCTGGGCGCGCCGGAGCCGTCTGGACCATGCGCCCGATTCTATGGGCGACCACTGACGGGGTTGCGCCGACACGGCTCTGGCGATCGAGGTTTTGGCCGACATGTTGGCCTCGTCGGTGCTGGACCGGCCCGCGCCGGCTGCGGTTGTCCAGTCGGAGGGCCTGCAAATATCCAGTTAGAATCCCTGCAAAACATCGATTGGAAACCAAGGGGGAGCGGTGGCTCTGCAGTATATGGCCAGGTTGGCGGACCTCGCTCTGGCGGAACGGCTGGGGCGTGCCGGCGCCGGGCTTGACCAGATGATCGAGGAAGCCTGCCGCGGCGGCAGGCCCGGCAGGCGGTGGAGGATTACGTCGAAGAGATGGCCTATGGCGGCATCCGTCTGCCGGACGCCGTCAGGCGTGACCCCATTCGCGTGATGTCGCTGCTCAGGGCCTTGGCCCGGAACGTCGGGACGGAGGCGTCTGTCGCCACCTTGGTCCGCGATTCGGCCGCCCTGGGCGTGGGGCTCGGCGAGGAGACGGCGGCCGACTACCTCCACGCCCTGATGCGGCTGATGGTCTACGAGCCCGCGCCGGCCTGGTCGCCGGTGCTCCGGTCGCGGGCGCGGGTGCGCCTCAAGCCCAAGCACTTTCTGGCCGACCCGGCGCTGGCGACCGCGCTCCTGGCCGCGGGCGTCGATGAGTTGCGCCGCGATCTGAAGACCTTCGGCTTCTTGTTCGAGTCGTTGGCGGTCCGCGACCTCAGGGTCTACGCCGCCCAACTGGGCGCCGACGTCTACCATTACCGCGATTCCAACAACCTCGAGGTCGACGCCATTATGCTGCGAATTTCTGGTTCGGGACACTGTGGGCTCGGTTTGTCCGGACACCGGTAGCTGGGTCCTCAGCCGTGATCACGCGCGTCCCTGGATTAGCTGGGCGAGGGCGGCGATCGGCGCCAGAAGTTGCAACCGGTCGATCGGTGAGACGAGGAAGTCTCCCCCGCGCAAGTAGAAGTCTTTGGCGGCTTGGTCGCGGCAGTGGACCAGGACGGCCACGGTGCCGATCTCGGTGCTAAAGTGAACCGCCCGCACCAGCGCGTCCCGCAAAAGGTCGAGCCCCAGACCTTGCCCTTGATAGCGCCGGTCCACGGCCAGGCGGGCCAGTAGCAGGCAGGGCACCTGAGTCGGCCTGCGGCCAGGATGAAGACCTGCGGGCAGGCCAGCCCTGGTCACTGCGGCCATGGCGATGGCGTAATACCCGACAACCCGTTGGCCGTCCAAGGTCACATAGGTGACGGCATTCCCAGCGACTTGGTTTTGCCAAGCGAACTCGGTCAGCCAGCGGTCGAGTTCATCCGCTCCGCTGCGGAAGCCGTCGCGCACGTCCCCGCGAGCCAGTTTGCGCGGCTGCGCCATCCCGCCGGAGGGCGCCCCGAAGCCGGTCATTCGGCGCCGTTGAGAGCAGAAGACCGTGAGAACAGAGCCTCGAACTTGGAGGTCGAGGGCAAGGGCCGATCGACCAAGCGCATGAATTCTTCGAATTGTTCGTCGTCGACGACGAACCAATGCCGTTCCGCGAGCACGCGCTCGGCTTGTTCGACCGCGCTGCTAAGCACGAAATCGGTCAGCGTGCGACCGCTTGAACTGGCTGCTTGGCGCAGGAGGGTGGCTTGCTGGGCAGTGGTCCGGAGGTTGATTCGGCTGCTCTTGGCCGGCAGCGTGCGGTGCGTGGCAGTCATGGCGGTCCTCCTTGTGTGTACGAACACAGTACTCACGACGGGACCCGTTCGCAACGACACCCCAATCTATTCGGCCGACCCTCGTAGGCCTACTTGTGAGCGGCCGGGGCAGTCGGCGGCTGCGGGGTCGATAGGATTGTGGGCGGCTTTTGTCGGGGGCGCCGGGAGCGGAGTCCCGGGCCGGGAATCAACCAGGAGACCATGACGTGACCACTGACGCGACCGATTGCACCGCCCTGCCGCTGTCCGAGGTCGACCCCGAGATCGCGGCCGTGCTGGAGGGCGAGTTGACCCGGCAGCGAAGGACCTTGGAGATGATCGCCTCGGAGAACTTCGTGCCCCGGGGGGTGCTCCAGGCGCAAGGCTCGGTGCTGACCAACAAGTACGCCGAGGGTTATCCGGGTCGGCGTTACTACGGCGGCTGCGAGGTTGTGGACATCGCCGAGGAGCTGGCGATCACCAGGGCGAAGGAGCTTTTCGGGGCCGATTTCGCGAACGTCCAGCCGCATTCCGGGGCGCAGGCCAATGCGGCCGCGCTGGTCGCCATGATGGAGCCGGGCGAGAAGCTGCTGGGCCTGGAGCTGGCCCACGGCGGGCACCTGACCCACGGCATGAGGTTGAATTTCTCCGGCAAGCTTTACCAGGTGGCGGCCTATGGCGTCGATCCCCAGAGTTACCGGATCGAGCCGGAGGCGGTGCGGGCGGCGGCCTTGGAGCACCGCCCGCAGGTCATCATCGCCGGTTGGTCGGCCTATCCCCGGCATCTCGACTTCGCCGCCTTCAGGGCCGTGGCCGACGAGGTCGGCGCGCACCTGCTGGTCGACATGGCCCACTTCGCCGGCCTGGTGGCGGCCGGGCTGCATCCCAATCCGGTCCCCTTCGCGGATGTGACCACCTCGACCGCCCACAAGACCCTCGGCGGCCCCCGGTCGGGTTTCATTCTGTCTCGCGACCAGGCGAAATGGGGCAAGAAGCTGAACTCGGCGGTGTTCCCCGGCCAGCAGGGCGGCCCGCTGATGC
>JAIROU010000314.1 GCA_031257375.1 Bifidobacteriaceae bacterium | reverse complement strand
CGCACGCGCGTGACCAGGGCGTCTATGTCGGCCGGGGGCAAGACCTCCGACAACAGCTTGGTCTGGCCGTTGATCTCGACCGTGCAGGCCGAGGCGACCGGCACCATGGTGTCGCCGTGCGAGCCCAAGGTCAGCGTCTTGACGGCGCCGACCGGCAGGCCCAGTTTGTCGGCCACGAAGTAGGTGAAGCGGGCGGTGTCGAGGACGCCGGCCTGGCCCATGACGCGGTGGTGCGGGAAGCCGGAGGCGATCTGGGCCAGGGTGGTCATCTCGTCCAGCGGGTTGGACACCACTATGATGACGGCGTTGGGCGCGTATTTGGCGATGTTTTCGGCCACGCCGCGGACGATCCCGGCGTTGACCCCCAGCAGGTCCATCCGGCTCATGCCGGGCTTGCGCGGCACCCCGGCGGTCACGACCACGACCTCGGAGTCCTCGATCACCTCGTAGCCCCGGCCGTCGGCGGTGGTGGTCTTGCCGACCAGCCTGGTCTCGAAGCCCTCGATCGGCCGCGACGAGTTCAGGTCCAGGGCCAGGCCCTCCGACCAGCCGTCCCGGATGTCGGTCAGGACCACCTCGTCAAAAATGTCGTACTCAGCCATTCGCTGAGCGGTGGTGGAGCCGTAGAACCCAGCCCCGATGACGGTAGCTTTACCGCTGCGTGCCATAAGCTTTATTTCCTTCTGGTGGAGTCTTCAATCTCTGGGCATCAATGCCGCCTTCAAGCATATCCGGGCCAACCCGCCCGCCCGCCGCTCTCCCGCCGCTCCCCCGCCCCGCCGGTCAGTGGAAGAAGTGCCGCGAGCCGGTGAAGTAGAGGCTCACCCCGGCCGCCTCGGCCGCCTCGATGACGGCCTGGTCCCGGATCGAGCCGCCCGGCTCGACCACCGCTTTGACGCCCGCTCCGATCAGGACTTCCAGCCCGTCCGGGAAGGGGAAAAAGGCGTCCGATGCCGCCGCCGCGCCTTGCGCTCGCCCGGCCCCGGCCCGCTTGACGGCCAGTTCGGCCGCGTCCACCCGGTTCACCTGTCCCATGCCGACGCCGACCGAGGCGCCGCCGCGGGCCAGCAGGATGGCGTTCGACTTGACCGCCCGGCAGGCCTTCCAGGCGAAGGCCAGATCGGCCCAGGTGGCCGGGTCGGCCGCCGGTCCGGCGACCAGGCGCCAGTTGGCCGGGTCGTCGCCGGCGGCCTGGAAGGCGTCGCGCTCTTGGACCAGCAACCCGCCGGAGACCGGCTTGGACTCCAATCCCGGCAGCGGGTTGAGCGCCAGCCTGAGGATCCTCAGGGTCTTCTTGGCGCTGAGCAGTTCGAGCGCCGCCGGTTCGTAACCGGGGGCCACAATGACCTCTGTGAAAATCGGTTTGACCTGCTCGGCCATCGCCAGGGTGACGGTCCGGTTGGCGGCTATGACGCCGCCGAAGGCGCTCAGCGGGTCGCAGGCGTGGGCCAGGCGGTGGGCCTCGGCGATGTCGGCGCCGATGGCGATCCCGCACGGATTGGCGTGTTTGACGATCGCCACCGCCGGCTGGTCGAAGTCGAGGACGGCGCGGCGGGCGGCATCGGCGTCGCCGTAATTGTTGAAGCTCATGGCCTTGCCGCTGAGCAGTTCGGCCTGGGCCAAGCCGCCGCCCTCGCCGGCCGCGCCGGCCTCGGCGCCGCCGCCGGAGACCTGGGCGTAGACGGCCGCCGCCTGGTGCGGGTTCTCGCCGTAGCGCAGGGTGTCGAGCCGCTTGAAGGTGGCGCCCCGCCAAGCCGGGAGGCCTTCGGCCGGGGCCAGCTCGGCGCTCATCCAGGTCGCCACGGCGACGTCGTAGTCGGCCGTGTGGATGAAGGCGTCACGGGCCAGTTCGCGCCGCCGGGCGAGGCTGAAACCGCCTCCCGCCAGCGCGGCGACGACCTCCGGGTAACGCTCCGGCGAGGTCACGATTGCGACCGAGGGGTGGTTCTTGGCCGCCGCCCGGACCATCGCCGGGCCGCCGATGTCGATCTGCTCGACGCACTCGTCCGCCGCCGCGCCGCTCGCCACCGTCGCCGCGAACGGGTAGAGGTTGACCACCACCAGGTCGAACGGCTCAATGCCGAGTTCTTCCAGCTGCCGGGAGTGGGCGGGCAGGCGCAGATCGGCCAGGATTCCGGCGTGGACCTTGGGATGGAGGGTCTTGACCCGGCCGTCGAGGCATTCGGGGAAGCCCGTCAGCCGCTCGACCGGGGTGACCCGGACCCCGGCGGCGGCGATCGCCTGGGCCGTCGATCCGGTCGAGACGATCTCGACCCCGGCCGCGCCCAACGCCCGCGCCAAGCCGTCCAGGCCGGTCTTGTCGTAGACCGAGACCAGGGCGCGGCGGATCGGGCGCCGGCCGCCACCCCCCGCCTGGCCGGGCGCGGGGACGGGCCTGGCGGCATCGGGCGCGGCGGCGCGGGCGGGCGGACTCCCGACGCGACCCCCCGCCTGGTCGGGAGCGGGGCCGGAACCCGCCGCGGGGCTGGGACTGGCGGCGGCGGCATCGGACACCGTGTTGGCGCCGTCAGCGTTGTTGGACGGGCGGGCTGGGGCTGGCGGGGTGCTGGTCATGGCGGAACCTCCTGGAAGACGACTGGGCGTGGCCAGTGCTGGGGTCGGTTCCGTTCGCCCAGGCGAGCGGCGGACGGTGGCGGTTGGCGGCCGGGCCGCTCCCCGGTGGTGCTCCACCTGGTGTCGCCAGTCGCGGCCGTGGCTGGCGCCCAGTCTACCGGCGCGGCGGTCAGGGCAAGGCGTCCAACCGGGGGGCCAGTTCGGCGCGCAGCAGGGCGAGGGTGTCGACGGTGTTCGCGCCTGCGCCATAGGCGCCGCCGTTCGCCCAGATCAGCGCGTTGCCGCAGCGGACCACCACGATCTGCGAGGCCCAGGCGGCTGATTCGCCCGCGGCTGTGGTGGTGAAGGCGACGAAGTCGTAGGCGCCCAGTTGCCCGGTCGCCACCGACCCGGCCGTCATCGCGTAGGCGCGGCCGTTCCCCTGGTCGCGGCTGAATCCCGGGCAGGCGTTGGCGGCGGCGGCGATCCGGGCGAATTCGGCGCTGGCCGCCCCGGCGTCGGCGAAGACCGCGATCTGCTGTTTGAAGAACTCGCGCTCGTCGAGGCCGGTGCCGTAGGCCATCGCCCAACTCGACGGAGCCTGGCTGGCGCCCAGTTCGAGCCGGGCGCAGTCGGACGGCGAATAGGTCCAGCCGGAGAAATAGGCGGCCCAGTCCTGCGAGCCCAGGTCGGGCAGCCAGGCGAAACCGCTGACCTCGCGCGCAACCGCGGTGGCAGGCAGGATCAGGTCCGGGATCTGGGCGGCGGTGAGAGTCGGCTGGGGCGCCGCGGACGAGGCCGGGCTGGAAGGCGAGGCCGGGCTGGAAGGCGACGGCTCGGCATCGGCGGCCGTGTCACCAGCCCAACCGCCACGCGGCTGGAAGGCCAGCCAATAGCGCTTGGCGGGGTAGACCTCGGGTTCTTCGGCCGACCCGCCGCCGGTCGCCTCGACCGTCGCGCCGCCGCCGGTGACCCGCCAGACGGCGCCATCGGCCAGCGTGACCGTGAAACCGTCGGCGGTGAACCGCAGCGCCGCCGCCGTCAGGTCCGTGCCGTCGCGCGACACCTGGACGGCGTAACGCCCGGCGCCATCGGTCGGTTCATAGGCGCAGATCAGGACGACGATGCCGCCGGTGTCGGTCCACGCCACGAGGCCCGTCTCGGCCGGGCAGGCGGGAGCGTCGGCCGGATGACCACCTTCCTGGCCGGGCGGCTGCAGGGGCTCGATCCAGGTCGCCCCGGCCTGCCAGTCGAGGCGGACGCGGCCGTCGCCGCCGACCCGCGCGGCCGTCCCCGGATCGGTGGTCCAGGCCAGGCGTCCGGTGGCGGCGTCGAACACGCGCGTCATGATCGACTGGGACGGCGCGGCGTCCTCGACGGCGACGGCGCCGGCGTCGAGTTGGCTGACCAAGGGCCAGCCGACCAGGTGGGCGTCTTCCTCGACCGGGTAGGACGTCTGCCAGAGCGGTTCACCGGTGGCCAGGTCGATCCCGAACAGGTTCCCGGCGGCGTCCAGGACGGTCGCCCGGCCGGGGGCGTCCGGGCTCCAAGCGCCGTAGAGTTGGTCGTCGCGGCTCTGGGTGAGCTGTTCGGCCGGGCGGGCCAGGTCGAGGCTCCACAATTCCGCGCCCGAGGCGGCGTCGAGCGCCCGCAACTCGTTCCAGCGGCTCGCCAGCACCAAGTCGTCGGGATGGCGCGAGCCGAAGAAGACGACCAGATGCTCGCCGGTGAGCTTGTGGGCGGTGAAGCTCTCGGCGCCGCTGGGCTGGGCCCGCGTCGCGGTCGGGTCGGCCCTCTCCGACTGGCTGACCGATCCGTCGCACCAGACGTTGCGGCCCTGGTAGACCTGCAACGACCAGCAGTTTTCCTGGGCCGACCGGAGCGCCGTCGTGAGGTCCGAGCCTTCTTCGGCGTCCAGCAGCAGGGGGCCGGTCAGCGACAGCAGCCCGCCGCCCTCGTCCTCGGTGAAGATCCCGTCGCCCACCCATTCGGGCCAGTCGTCCTTGGCGACGACGGCGGCGGTGGCCTCATCCCACAGGGCGGTCCCGTCCTCGTCGTACAACTGGACTTGGTACGGCAGTGACTCCTCGGCGCAGGAGGCAGAGGTGGCGACCAGCACCCTGTTCCCGAACTCGAACGGCCCTTGGCAGATGGGGAGCCCGGGCGTCTCGGGCGCATCGGCGATCGAGTAACCGGGCGGGGCCTCGGACTTTGTTGTGTAACCGTAGGCGAACGACGCGCCCGGCGGCGGCCCGGTCGGGGTCTGGAGGTCTGCGAAGATCGGGCGGGGCGTGTTGCTGGGGGTCTTCTCGGCGGTGCTGGCGCCGTTGCCGCTGTCGTCGGGGGCTCCGCGCAGCCCCGTCGCGGCCAGCGCGCCGCCGGCGCCCAGGGCCACGGCGGCGGCGGCGGTGATGGTGACCACGCCCCAGCGGCGGGGAGGCCGGTGGGGCGGTGGCGAGCTTGGCGGTGGGGGGCCGGGCGGTGCCGGGTCTGGCGGGGCCGGGTTTGGCGTGACGTGGCCGCAGTTCTGGCAGGCGGCTTGCCCCGGAACGGTCTGCGCACCGCAAGACGCGCAATAGCCAGGGTTCATCCGACGAGCCTAACGCCGGGCACTGTCGCCGGTGGCGAGGGCCGCGACGGTCTGGACCAGCAATTCGCGCTCGGCCTGTTTGATGCGTTCGTGCAGGGAGGACTCGGTGTCGCCGGGGCGGACGGCGACCTGGCGCTGGGCCAAGATGGGACCGGTGTCAACGCCCGCGTCAACCTGGTGGACGGTGCAGCCGGTGACCTCGACCCCGGCGGCCAAGGTGTCGCGGACGGCGTGGGCGCCGGGGAAGGCTGGCAGCAGGGCGGGGTGGGTGTTGATGGTGCGGTCCTGGAAGCGGGCCAGGAAGGCGGCGCCGAGGATGCGCATGAAACCGGCCGAGACGACCAGTTCCGGGTTGAACACGGCCACCGCCGCCGCCAGGGCTCGATCCCATTCGGCCCGGTCGGCGAAGTCGGCCGGGAAGACGGTGAAGGTGGCGATGCCGTGGCGCCGAGCCATGTCCAGGGCGGCGGCCGGGCGGTCGGCGCCGACGGCCACCACCCGGGCTCCGTATTCGGCTCGCTTCGCGGCTGTGATCAGGGCTTCGGCCAGGCTCCCGGTCCCCGAGGCGAGGATCACGACGCGGAAGCTCACCGGCCCACCCTACCGCGCCGCCGGCGGCGGGCGGTTCAGTCCGGCAAAGGAGTGTCCCCGAGTTTGAGACGAAAGGACCGTCCCCAGGTTTAGGGCGGTCTGGGGGGTTGGTTGGTTGTGGGGCGCTGGCAGGGAAGAATGGGCGGGTGGCCAATCTTGAGACCCCGCCTGAGGGCGACCAGCCGACCGAATCGCCCGAACCCCCTCCCCCGACCGGCCCGCAAGGACCGCACGGACCGCAAGGACCGCGCCGCCCGGACAGCGACCGGGCGGCCCGCCGCGCCCAGATCGAGCGCGAGCTGAAGGCCATGACCCCGGAGCAGAAACGGGATCTGGTGCGGGTCAACCGGTTCGTCTTCGGCTTCGGCGCCGGCGCGCTGGTGACCATGATCGGCCTGACCCTGCCGCTGCCGTGGCCGGTCCTGGGCCTGGCGGCGCTGGTCGTGTCGCTGATCCTGGCCATCCGCGGGATCGCCCTGGCCCGGCGGGTGCCGCTGGCCAGGGGCGTTATTGTGTACCTGGCCATGGGCCTGGGCCTGCTGGGCATGTTCGCCGTCTACTCGATCCCTCTCATCATCACCTGGGGCGATCAGTGGGAATACCAGCAATGCCTGGGCCAGACCCAGACCATCGAGGGCCAAGACGCCTGCCGCGCCCAACTCGAGCAGGCCACCAAGTCCGATTGGGCCAGCCTGCTGCGCCAACTGCGGGACTGATGCCCCGCGCCCAGCACCGCCCCGCGCCCAGCACCGCCCAGCGCCCAGATCCACCCAGCCCCGCAGTCCCGCCCAGCCCCGCCGGCCGCGCGCGGCCCCGCACCTCAGCGCGGGCCGAGCGTCATAGCTGAAGCCGGGAATCGACCAGCTCGACCAGGGCGTCCAACCAGGCCGGATGGTCGTTCAGGCACTGATGCCGGACGAACTGCCCGTCCGGCTGGGCGGCCAGGTAGGCGCCCTTGTTGAGCAGGTCGATCTCCTCCAGCGTCTCCAAGCAGTCGGCCACGAAGCCGGGGCAGGCCACGTCGATCCGGCGGACGCCCTGCGAGCCCAACCGCACGACCGTGTCGATCGTCGCCGGGGCGAGCCACGGCATCGGGCCAAATTTCGACTGATAGGTGACCAGGCACTGTTCCTCGGTCAGGCCGAGGCGGGCGCGGACGGCGGTGGCCGTTTCTAGGCATTGGCCGCGGTAGGGGTCGCCGGCCCGGTCGAGCGAGACCGGGATGCCGTGGAATGACAGCAGCATCTTGTCGCCCCCGGCGAAGTCCGGCCGGCCGTGGCGCTGCCAGGCTTCCTCCGCCCGCAAGGCCAGGGCCTCGATGTAGCCGGGCAGGGTGGGGTAAGAATGGACGAACGAGTATTCGAGCTGGTGAATCGAGCGCAGGGCGTAGCGGGCGACCTCGTCCATGATCGAGGCCACGGTCGGCGCCGAGTACTGCGGATAGAGTGGCACCACCAGCACGCGGCTGACGCCCTCGGCGCGCAGCGATTCCAGCAGCGTCCGAACGGCCGGTTGGCCGTAGCGCATGGTCGCCTCGACCCGGACCGGCTTGCCCAGCCGCCGCTCCAGCCGCTCGGCCACGCCCTTGGCCTGGGCCTGGGTGTAGACGGCCAGCGGCGAGCCCTCCTCCAGCCAGATGGAGCGGTACTTCTCGGCCGACCGCCGAGCCCGGAAGGGCAGCACGAACCCCTCCAGGATGCCCCGCCAGACCACCGCGTGCATGTTCACGACGCGCTTGTCGGACAGGAATTGCCGCAGGTAGCGCCGCACGTCGCGGGGGGTCGGCGTGTCCGGCGTGCCCAAGTTGACGAGCAGCACGGCGGTCGTGGCGCCGGGCAGGATCATGTTCGCTCCTCCGAGGTTTTGGCCCGGCCCGCCATGTCCCGTGCCGTCCGCCCGCCCGCCCGCCAGCCCACCCTCCCGCCGCCGGGCCGCCGGGCGCCGGTCAGGGGTCGCGCCGATGAACCCAAACGGCCCGGCCAGGCCGAACCGCATTAGGTTCACCTTAGCCTGAATCCACCGACCCGGCTTTGCCAGGGGCGGCGACACGCCCCCCGATAATCGGGAAATGCCTTCCTGACCTGCGATAATGGTAGCTATTAAGCAGTCCGAACCGCAGAAGAGAAAGGCATCTCCGAGATGCGAGTTCCCCACACCCCGGCGGTCGCGGTAATCACCCGCGCCGACTTCGACGACCCCGACCTGGTGCCTAGCGCGGGGATCGTGCCGGTGATGGCCCTGGCCCGCAAGGCCGGCTTGCCGGAGGTGGCCGGCGAGCACGTGACGATCCCGTCCGACAAGGGCGCGAACATCGGCGCGAAGACGATGGCGCTGGCCGCCGGGATCGTCATGGGCGCGGACTCGATCGACGGCCTCCAGGTGTGGCGGGCCGGGGCGATGGGCAAGGCCGTCGGGTTCGGCCACGCGCCTTCCACGATCGGCCAGACGCTCAGGAAGGCGGTGCTCGGGCACGTCCGCCAGTTCGACGCGCCCGCGCCCGGGGTTCCTGGCCGGCCTGGCCCGCAACAGCGGCCTGCTCGGGCGCGCTTCGGACTCCTCGACGGTGATGGCGGGGCGTGGACGAGTTATGTCGAAACGACGTAACTCCTCCAAGCCGAAGAAGCTCCAGGTCGCGGGCCGGCTGGTAGTGCGGCGAGTCCCGGAGGCCAACCCGGCCGCGAAGGCGGGGCAAGGGACGCTGTTCGAGGTGTACCGGTATCAGGCCATGCGGGCCGCCTGCGCCGGCCCCTGACCGGCCTCTGGCCGGGGGGGGACAACCGAACAGCGAGCACCCGGGGACGGTCTTGGCGCGCCCGGGACACGCCCACGCCGCCCGCCACGCGCCCATCGCCCGGCCCCGGGCGCCCCCGGGCCGCCCCGGGCGGCCCCCGGACGGCCCCCGTGCGCCCTCCGCGCGCCAGCGACAGCCATCAGCCGCCGGCCGAGGCCATTTCGGTGGATTTAGAGCCTGTTTCTAAACCCCGCACCGGCTGCGGCGCACCGGTCGCGGCGCCCCGCCGCGCCCACGGACGCAGCCCTTGGGCTCCACCCAAGGGCAGGTCCTCCTGGGCCCCCACCGACGGTGGGGACTTGCGGTGCACCACGCCCGGCACGTCCTCGCTCGGCACAGGGTTTAGCGCGTTAGAAACAGACGCTCTTAGGCTAAACGGCACCCGGGCGCGTCGGGGCCAAACTCCAACTCGGCCGAGCCGACCTCCTGGCCCGCCACGACGGCGGTGACCGTGACAGTCTCGCCACCCCGGACCAGATCAACCACCTCGACGCGGGCCAAGCAGGCCTCGGAGGTGGTCACCTCGACAGTTTGGCCAGGTTGACCGGCCACGTTCGCGAATTTGGCGCCAGCGGCGAGCGTGAACTCGACCGCGGCCTGCGAAACGCAGGTTGCCGCCGACCACGGCCGACGGGCCTACGATATTTATGCTATCGTTGTGAATAAGGCGGTTCCAAGGAGGGACCCGTGAGGAGTGGGTACCCCGATTCCCGTCTGAGAGCGCGATCGCGAAGAAGTGGCAGTGCGGCGGCTAGGCGCTCGACTACAGTAATCTAGGAGGAAGAAAAGGAATGAAACGACCTACAAATGTTCTGGTAGCTGGTCTCGCGGTGGCTTTTCTGCTCGCTGCGGGATGCTCCAACGATTCAGACTCAAACGTGCCCGGGTCGCAGGACGAGTCCCGCTCCAGCGAGCCAGTCGAAATCACGGTATTGGTGACGGAGTCCGAGGCCAACACCGCCGAGTTCTGGGACGCCTCGATCGCGGCCGCTTCGGCTAAGGTCCCCGGCGTCACGGTCAAGAAGATCGTCTCCATTGGGGACGAGTATCCGGGGCAGTTGCGCGCTTCTGGCCAACTGCCGGACGTGCTGGGCCAGGTCAATGTCGACGATCTTCACGACACGCTCATGCCCTATGACGAGGCCTGGCTGGAGGAGAATTTCCTCTTCTGGGAATCTGGCGTGTACAGCGACGGCAACGTCTACACGCCGTCCACGGGTACGCAAATCGTGCCGCTGGTGTTCTACAACAAGACGATCTTCGCCGACAACGGCATCTCCGTGCCAAAGACCTGGTCCGAATTCCTCGACGTTGTCGCCAAGCTGCGCGCTGCGGGAGTCACCCCGATTGAGATGGCCGGCGGGGAAGGCTGGGCTGCTGACATAGGAATGGTCGGCGCCGTCACCACGGACGTGTTGGGGAAGGACCCCGAGTGGATCCAGAAGCTCAAGGCGGGCGAAGCCAAATTCTCTGACGCCGACTTCGTCGGCGCCGTCCAGAAGATGATCGATCTGGTCGAGGCCGGCGCCTATGACCCGGCGGCGCTCTCGGCCGACTATTCGGCGGCGAACCAGAACTTCCTCGACGGAAAGTCCGGCATGTACCCGATGGGTTCCTGGTTCATCGGCAAGGGCTACCTGACTGACGAGCAAGCCGAGAACATCGGCGTTTTCCTTTGGCCCAGCGACAACGGGACCGCCTACCTGCCGACGGTGGCCGGTGGCACGTTCGCAGTCAACAAGGAGTCGCCGAATGCCGAGGTCGCGATGGAGTGGGCCAAAGCTTGGGCGACGAACCAGGAATCGTACAAGCCGCTGATCGAGAACGACGCGGCCTTCATTTTGTTGAAGAACGCATCGTTGGCGGATCTTGGCGTCGACGTCACCCCGCTGTATATGGAGGGCTATGAGTTGGCGACGGGCGACGCCGCCACGTCAGTTCCATCCTTCAGGTGGACCGGCGGCAAGAACGCGATTCCCTCCACTGTGGCTGATGGCTTCATGGGAATGGCTCAGGCCGTCTTCACCAACTCGGACGCGGCCGCCCTGTGCGCAGACCTCGATGCGCAGTGGGCTGCGGCGCAATAGTGCGTAGTTTGACGGGGGAGAGCGATGGGGCCGCAAGGCCGGCCCCATCGCTTCCCAGCGGTAGGCCAACACGGCAGTTCCATCTGAATGGGGACGGCATCCTCGGCCGGGCGCGGCTGCTCCGCGCGGCTAGCCCGCCGCCGACGTCCGGGATGGCTAGCCGTCCAAGAAAACGACGCAAGGCGCTCGGTGGGCTGGCGCCCATCGCCTTCATCAGCCTGGGTCTGTACACCCTGTGGGTCATCTATCCGGTGTTCGCTTCCGCCACGCTGAGCTTGACCGATGCGAGGACCAACCGGCAGACGATGAGTTTCGTCGGCCTGGAGAACTACACCAGGATGTTCTCCGACCCGCGGCTCGGGCGGACCTTCGCGTTCACGCTGATCGTGACGATTCTGGTGACGCTGGTTTCGAACGTCGGGGGCGTGCTGTTCGCCATGATGCTCAACAACCAGGCCAAGAACTACAAAGTGATGCGGACCTTGGCCTTCATCCCCCAGGTGCTCTCCGGTGTGGTGGTCGCCTTCATGTGGCGCATGATGTTCAACCAGAACGGCCTTATCAACTCCAGCGCTTTGAAATACGGCTGGCTGGACGCGCCGATCAACTGGCTGGGCACGCGGGAGATGGCGACATTCTGCGTCTGCGTCACAGTCGCCTGGGCTTCGACGGCTTTCTGCACTGTCGTCTACATGGCCGGGTTGCAGTCTGTGCCCCCCGAACTCATGGACGCCGCCCGGGTGGATGGGGCCGGCCCCATCAAGCGGTTCTTCAACGTGACCTGGCCCATGCTCGCTCCCGCCACCACCACCTGCGTGGTGCTGGGGCTGATAGGCGCGTTGAAACTCTATGACATCCTGGCGGTGCTGACGTCAGGCGGACCGGCCAATTCGACCAACTCGCTGGCCTATTACGTCATCGCCGTGGCGTTTGGCAACGGCCACACAGGTTATGGCGCCGCGCTGGGCATCCTGCTACTGGTCCTGACGGCCGCGGTGTCCGCCATTGCCACCCGCATCCTGCGCAAGAGGGAGACCAACCTGTGAACGCAAAGCTCGCATCCCGCTCAGGACGCCTGGCCGGCGGCTGGGTTGTCACGGCCGTGTTTTGTTTCCCGATCTATCTGGCCGTTGTGAACGCGTTCAAGGCCAACGCGCAGATCAAGTCCGACCCTCTGGGGTTGCCGAACCCATTCACCTTCAGCAACGTAATCACTGCGCTCTCCCGGCCCGATCACCTGATCCAGACTGGTCTGGTCAACTCGGTCGTGATCACATCGGCGACAGTCGCGCTGTTGATCCCGCTTTCCTCGGCCACCAGCCTGTGGTTGTTCGAGAGATCGGCTCGGGTCAAAGGCATCTTGACTGGGATCTTCGCACTTGGACTGATGATCCCGCCGCAGGTGGGGTTGCAACCGACGGTGCAAGTCCTGAAGGCCATGGGTCTGATGAACACCTACCCCGGCCTGGTGTTGGTAGGCATCTCTGGGGGGTATTTCGCTTTCGCGGTGTTCGTCTATGTGGGTTTCCTCCACACGGTTCCGAAAGAGATATTGGATTCCGCGCGCGTCGACGGCGCCGGGGATCTACGGGTTTGGTGGTCAATTGTGATGCCGCTGATGCGCCCGGCCACCATCACGGTGGCGATCTTCGTCGGCCTGTGGACTTGGAACGATTTCCTGGGACCGCTCATCATCCTGGGACCGACGCAGGGGCAAACAATCACAGTGGCCATGTACTTGTCATTGGGGGCCAGCGCTGTCTCAACGGATTACGGGCAGGTGTACGCCATCACGCTGATTGCCGCGCTCATCCCGCTCATCGCCTACCTGTTCTGCCAACGCGAGTTTGTCGCCGGGCTGACGTCGGGAGCGGCCAAGGGATAGGGCGAATCGCCGCCCATCCGTCTCTTTGACTGAAAGATCCAATCGCCATGCCTGAACACGTCCCTTCTCTTGACGCACTGAGCGGCGCATGGATGCCGGCCGCCGATTGGGCGCATCTGCCGTCGCTGCGCAACCAATGGGGGCAGGCTCACGCGAACGCTGACCTGGCCTCTATCTCCTGGCTCGCCATCCCGCCGTACTCGGGCGGCTACCGGACAGGGGTGCTTCGGATAGACGGCGCGGCCCCGCCGGCGCAGGAGCTTCGTTGGCGGCCGTGGGGAGTCCAGCGGCGGTCTTCAAACGGCGGATTGGTGATTGAGACGGACACTTGCCTGCCTTTTGAGCAGGCGGCGGCTCTGTGGCAGGTCGAAGTGCGCAATGAGAGTGGCCTTCCCCGCGCGTGCGACCTGGAGTTTGAGCTGCTCGCCCCGATCGCCCGCCATGCGACTGGTTGGGGTTGGCTCTACAACACGCCTTGGAACCACGGCGAAGGCCATGACTTTTTCGCCACCGAGCGCATCCGCCAAGACGTGTTGTCCGCCGAACCCCGACAAGCACAGCTACCGCCGGACGAGTCGCGCGTGCTGCGTCTGGGACATCCGCCCATCCCCGGCATCCAGCGCGACGAGGATGATTCCCCGATGCTCATCGAATCGGCCCTGCCAGACCACACCGCCCCCGATTGGGACTGGCCGCGCCCGCACAGCGTGCACGGTGAAGTCGCCTGGGTCGAGGGCGAAGAACGGATCGTCGGGCCATGGGTGTTGACTGGTGGCGAGTGCAAGGTCAAGCTAGGGGCGTCCGGCTGGAAGGTCGGCATGGCTATCAGTGTCCGGGTGCGGCTGGACGGCCTTGCGGACGGCGCGATCCTGACCCACGGGAACCATCCCGGCTCGCTCCAGTTCCTGGTCGAAGACGGCGCTTTGGTCGTTGATGTCGGCGGCGAGCGCATCCGCACCGGACGGCGCCTGGAGGCCGGCGTATGGTACGAACTCGGAGCCCTGCGGGAACCTGACGCGGTCGCTGTTCTTGTCGACGGGGAGCGCGTCGGCGGAACTCAACCGTGGTGGGGGTCGCAGCGCTGGTCGGCAAGAGTGGTCTCCAGGACGACTGTGCTGGTTGAAGACGCCGCGACTGACGCCTGTTCGGCGTTTACTGCCACGGTTGAGCCAGACTCGCTCACCACCGAGGGGCAGCGGGGCCGCGCAGGCTGGAAACTAACGCTCGCGCCGGGAGAGGCGTTCAGGGTTGGAATATCCCTCGAAATCGGGGTAGCCGCCAGCGACGTGCTGAAGCGCGCGCGGCAAGCCAGTGCCGGTTTCGGCGAACGGCTGGCGGCGACCAGGACCCGCTGGCAGTGCCTGTGGGCGAACGCCTTCATTCCCGGGAACCCGGATCATTCCGGTTACCTGCCGACTTTGGTGACGCAGGACGAGGGCCTGGAGCAGACCTACTATCTGGCTTGCTTGTTGGCTGTCTATATGCGCAACACCGGTGTGAGCGAGCTGGGGCCGGTTTTTCTCACAGGCGGACCGCGCTTGGGGCCCACCGTCACCTTCTATTGGGAACAGGTCGAGTTCTCGCGTGTCGTGACGCTGCTGGAGCCAGACGCCACCCGCCGCTGGCTCCTGGCCGCTCTCTCGGGCGATTACCGGCACTCTCACTCTTTCGACACCCGCAACTTGGTCACCATCGGGAACCACTATGCGGCCAACGACTACGCGCTCTTCTGCTCGGTTGAACGCTACGTCGGCATCACCGGCGATTACGCGCTGCTCGACGAGGTCGCCTCGGGCAAGACCGTGCTGGAGCACTTGGCCGACATGGCCTGGCGTCCGGCTTCTATCCGCGCGCCATACGCCGGGGGCGTGTTAGCTGATTTCGGCGGTGATTCGTGGGAGCTGTTGGAGTGCGTCCCGAACTACCGCCATGTGGTCATGGCCTTCAACGCCGCCTACGCGCACATGCTGCGAGCGCTCTCGTCATTGTTGGCCAGGCGCGGCGATGACGTGGAGGGGGCTCTCGCGCGAAGCGAAGGCGACACCTTGGCCAAGGCCGTGATAGGCGGTTATGCGGGCGCTGGCCGTTGGTCCATCTACACGCCGACCGGCATTGACACCATAGGTCACTGCCTCGATTTCGCGCTGATCGCAGAATTCCTGTCAGGCGACCTTCCGCCCGCCATTGCAGCGCAGATGGTCGAGTTCATTGCCACCAGCCTGCTCGATGGCGACTGGATGCGGGCGTTGGATCCGAACGATCCGATAGCGCCGCTGGCAGACCGGCCCGACCACGGCGCCGCCGGCGCGTTCGGGGCCTGGCCGGCGCGCACGGCGTTGGGTTTGTGCAAGCTGGGACAGGCTGATCGGGCCGCGAGTTTCCTGGGCCGCATCCACCGGGCGCGCTCGGGCCAGCTGTGGGGCCAGGGCCAGGAAACCATTCGCGAGGGGCATTTCCGCGCCGCCGAGCGCAGCTCATCCAACCGCGATTCAGCCTGTGCCATCGCCTCTGCGGAAGCGGTGCTAGCCGGCCTGTTTGAGCTTGATCCGACCTTCGACGGCGAACAGGTCGGCAAAGCGTCGACCAAATGGGGCACACTGCGAAACATTCGAGCGGTCGGCTTTGACCTTGCTCCGGGCCGAACAATTGAGTCTCGCTTGAAATCAGGGAGTGTTCGATGACGACAAGCCATCACTTCTCGCAAGAATTGCAAGCTCTCCCCCGGGCCGGGTCTGCCCGCTGGATCAGCCGTCCCGTCCAGCCTCGGTTCCGCCCGCTTGTGGCGTTGCCTTCCGGAGCGGTGGCATGGGCGCCGGCTGGCACAACCTTGGCGCAGCCGTTTGTTTGCGAGGGCCAGCTCACGGGGGTCAACATTGACCTGCGCTTCAAACCGGAGCGCGATCCTTTCCAGCGCGCCGGGCTGGACGCCATCAGCGGCCTGAACGCCGACTCGCGGGTGACGGCGCCGGGTCGGCCGCTGTGCCGGGTGCGCCTGTTGGATCACGCTGGCAGCGTCTTGACGGAGTTGGCAGTCGATGACGATGCTTTCTTCCAGCGCTTCTCGGTGCTCCTCGCCTTGCCCGCGCCGCTCGCCGCGGGCAGATTCGCCGTCGAATTGACCGCTCGCCAGGAAGTCGGCTGGAGTCGGGGTTTGGTAGCCGAGCCCTGCGATCCGGAAATCGCGCCGCTGTCGCTTGTCCGCCCGTACCTGCGCGACGGCCAAGCGCAAACCGGCGTGCTGGCTCTAGGCGCACAGGTGCGCCCGGCGCCGAACCCGGAGTTCTCAAAGGTGTTCGATCTGGACGAGGCGCCGGCGGCGGCGCGGCTTCACGCCACTGGGCTGGGGTACGCAACCTGGTGGATAAACGGCCACCGGGTCGGCGATGGAGCGCTTGAACCAGCCCCAACCCAATACGACAAGCGAGTCGATGTGTCCGTCTTCGACGTCGCCGAGTTACTTCGAGCGGGCTCAAACGAGATAATCGCTCGAACCGGGCGCGGATTCTGGGGCGCGCATGGGTCTGACGTCTGGGGTTGGAGTTTGGCACCTTGGACGGCCGAACCGATGGTCTGGGCGCACCTGGAGGTTGGCGGCCAGCGAGGCGGAGCGGTGATCGGGACGGATGGTTCGTGGCTCACAAGAGCGAGCGACATCACGAGCGAGATGCTGTATACCGGCGTCGTCCAGGAAGTGGGCGGGCCTGAGGGATCTTGGGAACCTGCCCTGGAAGTGGCCGGCCCTCAGGGGCGCCTCTGCCTGGCCTCGGCGCCGCCGGACATCCCCCGCGAACCGGTGCCGCCCGTCAAAGCGCGGCTCGTTGGCGACAGCACAGTCTTCGACTTTGGCCGGGTGCTGACAGGTGTGGTCGAGTTCCGCGTGACCGGGGCCGGTCCGGGCGAAGTCCGTGTGAAGTACGGCGAGACCGCCGATGCCGAAGGGCACGCGGTCTGCGACAATGCCTACGCCAGCGGGGAAGCTCAGGTGGACCAGGTTGTTGTCCGCGGCCCGGTAGACCTGACGTGGCGCCCTGAGTTCACGTACAAGGGCTTTCGCCACGCCGAGTTGACCCTCACCGGAAATGTGGCGGTGAGTGGGGTCAGGGCAGTCCCGTACGTCGCTGAGATCGCGCGGGCAGGTTCTTTCGAGTGTGACCAACCGCTTCTTCAGTGGATCGATACGGCGACCTGCGCCACGGTGTTGAACTGCGTCCACGGCCTACCTGTCGACACCCCGACGTATGAGAAGAACGGTTGGACGGACGTGCACCTGGTGGCCGAGGCGGCCTTGCTCAGCCTCGATTTGCGGCCGCTGTTAACGAAATGGCTGGACGACTACGTGGACGCCCAGGACGCCGTGGGCGCCGTTCCCGTGATCGTGCCAACTCCCGGCTGGGGCCGCTGGTTGGACCCGGCCTGGAGCGGTTCGATGGTCCTGATCCCTTACGCCCTCTATTTTGAGCACGGCGACACCGGCATCATCGGCCGCTACCTGGACCCGATGCGCCGCTACCTCGACCACGTCCTTGAGCTGGCCAGTGAAACTGGTTGGCTATGGGCGCGCCTGAGCCACGGGGATTGGCTTCCCCCCGGTGGGGCGCTCGAAGGCCCCACGCCCGTTGCGACCATGATGCTGACGCTGCTGGCAGACCGGTTGGCCCAAATGTGCGCTGCCGTGGGCCTAGACGGGGTTGCCGCGGGCTATCGCAGCGCCCGGCAGGCTGTCATGGGCGCCTACCACAAACGCTACTTCGACGACGCGAGTGGAACCTATCGCATCGCCGGCGCGCCCTACCGGCAGGTGATGAACGCTCTACCGCTGGTGTTCGGCACGGTTCCCCTAAAGGAGCGGGCAAGAGTTGCCTCGGGGCTGGCGACCGATGTCGAACAGCGCACCCAAGGCCATCTCAACTGCGGCTCCATCGGTGTCAAGTACCTGCTCCCGGCTTTGAGCGAGAGCGGCCGGTTCGACCTGGCCCTGACCATCGCCACGCAACAGACCCGTCCGTCCTGGGCTCCTTGGGCCAAGACCGGCGACGGAACGCTGTGGGAATCTTTCGACGCGGACGCCCGCAGCCGCAGTCACTTTTTCCTCGGTTCCGTGTCGAGTTGGATCCGGCAAGCTGTGGGCGGCCTGCGGGGGACCGCCCCCGGCTGGCGTCAAGCGTGCCTTAGCCCGCCGGATGACGCAAGGGTGACCCGCGCCAAGACCACCCATGTCACCGGGCACGGTCTGATCGAGTTCGCCTGGGAACGCACCGCCGCCGAGTGGAGGGTGCGGGCCAGCATCCCCCCTGGAACCGAGGCGGTCCTGGCGTTGCCCAGCGCCAGCGCCGAGGCTCTGGCCCCGGGGACCCACAGCATCAAGACACCGCTCGGGCGCGAGGCCAAGGTGTGGAACGGCCCGCGTCGGCGAGATCCGGCGCCGCCTGCCGCCGCTGCGCCCTGGATAATTGAGCCGTGAGCCTCGCAGATGACCTTCGCGGGATCAACCTTCCCGCGGTCGGGGAATTCAATCTGAGCGTGATCCTGAGCCTGGTCCGCATGTCGCCCCAGGGCATCAGCCGGACGGAGTTGGCGCACCGGACCGGGTTGGCCCACCAGACGGTCTCCAACGCCGTGGGGTACCTGATCAAAGCGGGGCTCATCGCCGAAGCCGACTTGGTGACGCGCGGGCGCGGCAGGCCGCGCATGATGCTGCGGCTGCGCTCGGACGCGCGGTTCGCGGTGGGCGCCTACTTCGATCCGACCAGTTCCGCTTTCTTTGTGCTCAACCTGGCGGGAGAGGTCAAGGCCCACCGTTCCGCCCCGACCATCGGCGCGGAACGGCCGGAACGGTTGGTGGCCAACCTGGCGACCGCCATCGGCGATGTGATCGCGGCGTCCGGTGTGGACCCGTCGTTGATTCTGGGGGTGGGGCTCGCGACGCCTGGTCCGGTCGATCTCGAGCGCGGCTCCCTGCATTTCCCTTCGTTGCTCCCAACCTGGGGGGACGAGCCGCTGCGCGAACCGCTGGCGGCCGCCACCGGCCTTCCCGTGACCATGAACATGGACGTCAACGCCGCTGCCGCGGGCGAGGTTTGGGTCAGCGCCGAGCCGGCCCGCAATTTCGCTCTCGTGATCTATGGCGCCGGCATCGGAACCGGGCTGGTGCTGGGCGGCGAGCCGTTCCTGGGGCGCTCCGGCAACGCAGGCTTCGGCGGCACGATCATTGTGCCGAGCGCCGGCGCGCCGCCCGTGCGCCGTTCTGAAAGCCTCGGGCATCTGGTGACGCCCCGCTATCTGCTGAAACAGGCGGAATCCGAGGGGTTCAGCGTACCCGGCCGCGACACGGTGACCCGTTTCGCGGCGCTGGTCGGCGCCTGTCGCGCAGGCGCCCCGGCCGCGAAAACGGTGCTCGAGCGGGCGGGGCGCCTGCTCGGCGACGCTATGGTGACGCTGACCAACGTGCTCGATTTGGATGAGATCGTCTTCGCCGGGCCGTCGTGGGACGAGGTTCGCGACATCTTTCTGCCGCTGGTGGCCGAACAGCTGCACACCTCCGAGTACCGTATGACGCCTGGTGACTACCCGAAGCTCCGCGACGCCACGGTCGGGGTCGATGTGGCGGCCTTTGGGGCCGCCTGCACCGTCCTGGACAGCAGCTTCGCCCGCCTGGCGGGGGGTCGCAGCCCTGATCCTCAGACATCAAGCGCCCCGCGGGGTCCTCGCACATAACACGCGCCACACTTACCCGATGACGAACCTGCCGCTGTCCATCCCCGCTGACCTGCTCGCGCCGGCCCGGCTCCGGGCGGCCTACGCGCAAGAGGTCGCCGCGGCCATCGAGACCTCAATCCGGCACCAGGTCAACTACTGGGATGCGCTGATCGTGGAGGCCGCCGCCAGCGCCGGCTGCGCCAGGTTGCTGACCGAGGACTTGGACGACGGCCAGATCATCAGCGGCGTGCGGGTGACCAACCCCTTCCGCGGCCCCTGACCCCGCCGCGCGCCCACCAACAGACCAGCAACCGGCTCGCGGGGCGCCCTGATCGGATCGCGGTCCCGGACGCACGGCCGCCGGCGCCACTGGGAGGCGGGCCGGTGCGGGTTGGGGGCCCCGCTCACGGCTCATGTCTCTAATCAGGCCTCTCCGCGTTTTGGTCGCGCCGCTCTGTCCTGCTTGCGCTTGCGCGCCGTCGGCGCGAACGCCTGCGCCAACGGGTCGGCGGCGGCGGAAACGCCAGGCGCCGCCCCGGCCCGGCGGAGACCTCCGGCGGGTCCGCCACCAGCCTGCGCGCCGGCCTGCGCGCCGGCCAGGGCGGCGGCCGCGCCCTCGGCGCGGGCTCGCGCCACCAGCGCCTGGGTCCGCCGCCTGGAGCGGGCCCGGCGCGCCACCAGCGCCCCGACCAGCAACGCCAGGCCGCCCGCCAGCGCCAAGTGCGGCCACGGCACCGCCCAGACCGTCGCCTCGGCCGCCACCGGCGCCACCTCGGGGGCCGTGCCGCCCGATGCCGTCAACACCGCCACCGGGTCCGCCTCCACCACCACCGGCACCCGGAACTTGGGCCAGACCCCGTCCAGCGCCACCTCGACGCGGCGCGACGCGCCCGGCCACAACTCCAAGGCCGGCTCCCCCTCGGCCGGGAACAGGGCCGCGGCGCCGCCCCCGGCGGACACCCGCCCCGTCACAGTCAAGCGCGTGTTGCCGGTGTTGACCAGGTCAAACCCGGCCGCCACCGACCCCGGCCGGCGCAGGTCCCAGACTCCAACGTAGGACGCCTCCAGCCCGCTGACCCGCAGCGACGGCGCCAGTTCGCCCGACACCCGCACCAACACCCTGACCCCGACCCGCGACGCGATCCCCACCCCGGTCTCGCCGCCGCCGGCCCCGGCCTCCAACACCGCCGCGATCCCAGCCGCCCAGTCGCCGGGCTCGGCGTTGGCCGGGACATCCACCCAGAACGGCACCGCCACCGTCTCGCCCGCGCCGACCTCCACCTCCCCCCGCACGCCGACCCACCGGCCGGCGCCGACCGAACTCTCGGCGTCGAACGCCATCCCGAAACGGCCGCCCTCGTTGAAGAACCCGTCGGCGGCCTCCAAGCCAAACACCACCGGCCGGTCCGACAGGTTCGTCACCGCCAGCGACTCCTCCGCCCGCTCCCCCGGCTCCAGCGCCAACTCGAACCAACGCCGACCGTCCGGCCGCCCGTCCGGCCCGGCCGGGGCCACCGACCAACGCACCCGGCCCGACCCGTCGGCGCCGCCCGCGCCGCCCGACGATGCCGAGGGGTCCGGGGTCTCACCATCCGCCGCCGCCAAATCCACGGCCACAGGCCCCCGACCGGCCGCCGCTCCGGCGGCCGAGTCCGGCGCGGCCACCGCGGGCGCGGGCGCCAGGGCGCAGGCCAACGCCGCCGCCGCTGTCGCGGCGGCGGCGCGAGCCCAGCCCCCCTGCATCACCGCCCCCGGGCGGCCGTCAACCAGAACCTACTCGAACAGGCCGATCTTCAGCGTCGCCAGGTACGTCCCCGGCACCACCGTATCGTCCACCTTCAGCCGCAGCAGCGCCTCAGCCGTCCACACATCCTGCTCCAGCAAATCCTCGTCGTCCGAGGACGAGTTCACCTGGTACATGATCTCCCGGCCGAGCAGGCCCTCCAGGCCAGGCCCGTCGTTGTGCGAGTCGATCGCGCCGCCATCGACCACCAAGCCGGTCGTGTCGTCCAGCACGGCAGGCTCCCAACCCAGCTTCTGCGGCGAGATCGTCTCACCCAGCGCCGTCCCCGAGCCCGCGAAGTCCGTCGCGACGCCCTGCACCGACCAGAACACACCCTCGCCGATCTGCTCCGCGCAACGGGTGTCCTCGACCACAACCTCCTCGATCTTCTCGATGAACCAGCGCTCATCCGAAGGCAGCGCGGCGTTGTAGCGCGGATCAGTCGGCTCGTCCGCCTGCTCCTCCAGCAAATCCACCAGCGCCGTGTCCACTGACAGAGACAAGGTCCCCGACTCGCACGGCGGCTCGGCCTGCGGCGAGATCACCACCCGCACCGGCTTCTCGGCGTCGTCACCGACTTGATCCTCAGCGAACGCCGCCCCCGCGCCGCCGACCATCAAGAAAGCGCCCACAGCCGCAGCCGCGAACCTTCCGACACTCTTCCTCATATCCAACTCCCTTTCTCTATTGACTAAAATTGCCAGGCCCGCCGCCCCGATGGCGACCGACCCCCCGTTGATTGATTGATTGACCCAACCCCGGCCCGGCCCAGCGTTCTCTTCCCGCCGGGCCGGGCCAGACCTCCTGTCTTCAGGTCACGGCGCGCAGTCGATGCCCGTGTAGGCGACTTCGTGCGATGCCGCCTTGGCGCCGTCGGGGGTTTCGCCGGTCACCGTGACGGTCCCGGCCTCCACCGAGGTGGCCCGGATCACGAACGCCTTCGACGCCGACTTCCCGTTCGCCACCGACGCGAACGACGCCGACCCAAAATCAGTCGTGAAGGACACCGCCGCCGCCACAGTGTCGGTGTTCTTGACCACCACCGACACCTGCGCCTTGCCCGCCGCGCACCGCGCCACCGCCGTCGGCGACAACGACAACGGCTCGACGGCGCTGCCAACCACCTCGACCTCGACCGAGGCAGTCAGCTCATCCGGGTTGGCCAGCAAACCGGCCACCGTCAACGCGCCCGTCACCGTGGAGGAGCCGGCCGCAGACCCGTCGTAAGAGTCCTCGTCCCACTCGACCGGCACATTCGCCCGGTTCCCGGTCGACAGGACCACGCTCACATGCGACGGCAACCCCAGGTCTGCGAACGGCGTGCCGGCCGCGACCTCGACACCCGCCACCGGATCCACCGAAGCGACGTTAAACTCGAGAACGGCCGACGCCGCGTACAACTCGAACTGGCCCACCCGCGCGTACCCGCCGGCCCACCCGTTCGGATCGGGCAGATGGTTGGTGTAGTCCACCAGGATCCGGAAGTACCGTCCCCTCACGGGCTCGTCCAGGTCGATGCTGAAGCCGCTGACGGCGTTCCCCTTCGGGTTCTCCTTCACGGCCACGTCCTGCCAGCCGTCCTCGCCGTTCGGGCTGACCTGCAGGCGATAGGTGCCCACGTTCTCGGCGTCCTTGTAGTTCCAATCGGTGGTTTTGCCTGCTGCGAGCCCATGCAGCCCCGTCACCCATCGTATGATCGTGTAATCCCGGCCCAGGTCGACCGCGATCCACCTTTGGGGGACAGCCGCGAAGTCGGCATGGGTCGAGACCCAACCTTCGTAGCCGATGTCCCAAACACCCTGCACAGCCCTGCTCGCCACGAAGCTCTCGTGCTCGCTGGACGCCCAGGCTGTCTTGTAGCGAGCCACGTCGAGAGTTTCGGGCAGGCTATTGACCTCGACAACGCAGGACGCGGACAGGCCGGAACCCACATGGGTCGCGGTGATGGTGGCCACCCCGGCGCCCACCGCCGTGACCGATCCGCCCCGGCCGACCAACGCCACCCCGGTGTTGTCCGAGGACCAGACGATGCCGTCGTCCTCGTAGTCCAGGTTCGTCGCCACGGTCAGCTCGCCCACCGAGCCGCGCGCCAGGGAAAGCGACGCCTCCGCCAGGGCGAACGTCGGCTCCGTCAGCTCGCCGCGGACCAGCTGGTACGTCTCGCCGGCCTCAGTGGCGAACCCGTACACCGTCCCGATCGAGTTGGTGTACAGCTTCTCCACCTCCACCGGATCGCCGGCCGAGTCCTGGACGGCCAGCGTGTAACCCTCCCACGGGTTCAGCACGGCCGCGTCCACGCCCTGCTCGGACAGCACCGACGCCGACGTCACCTTTCCCCTGGAGTTCTGCGCCGCGGACACCACGAACCCGCCGTTCGCCCGCAACCGGGTGAAACTCGCCGCCTGGTCGTTATACCAGTTGGCGAAGATGTTCAAATACCCCTCGTTGCCCTGCAACAACGCGTCGTTGACCACGGACACGTTCGCCGCCAACGCCACGTCCCCGGCCGTGTTGTTCCCCCGCAACCCGTACCAGTTGCTCGGAGTCACGGTCAAAATGTTGTTCTTCAACGCCGTGAACACCTTGTCGATGTCGTAACCGACCCGCACGGCCGCGTTCAACCCCCGGTAGTGGTTGACCTGGGCAAGTCTCAGGTCGAGCCAGTTGACGTACTTGGCCTTGACCTCTTCCGGCTCGCCCATCCCGACCGCGTCGAAGAAATACGCCGACTGCAGCGGCACCGGGTTGTCCGGCAAGAACGTGTTTCCCGTGGCCGACTGGGACAGGCCGTCCATCTCCGCGACGACCTCCTTCCCGTTGTACAAGAACGTCGGCGTAGGGCTCATGTTGTCCAAAATGTTCTGCCAGACCGGGATCTTCTCCTCGTCGAGCCCGAGCAGGCCGGCGGCCGTGATCGCGTTCTCCAAGATGTACTCGGCCGCGTCCACGTCTAGCACCGTGTTTTTCCCCCGGTGGTTTTCATAGGTGGCGCCGTAGACCACGTACTTGCCGTTCTGCAGGACAACCCAGTTCTCCCAGAACACCGCCACATCCCGCACCATCGGATACAACTCCGCCAGCAGGTCGGGATCCCACGTCCCCTGGGCCCACCGGATCAGCGGCATCAACGCGAAACTCGCCATGGCCGGCTGGCCCCAGTACCTGTCCGCCCAGGTCTCGGTCGTCGCGCCCCACGGGCCGATGTGCACCGGGAACATCGCGGCGTCCGCGATCCCCTGGGTGAAGTGCGGCCGCCCGCCGTTCCCCGCGAGGTTGTTCAAAGACGCGGCGTCCGCCGCGAGCGCCTGCGCCTGCGGCCAAAAATCCTTGACCACGTTCAACCAGCTCTCAAGGCCCTGCGTCCGGTTGGCCGAGGTCAACGGGTGCAACTGCCGTTGCACGTCGCCGTTCAACGTGTAGTCGCCCTGCCAGCCCGGCGCGTTGTTGGCCGTCCACGGGAACAAGCCCACCGCCAGGCCGGCCGAGTTCTCGCTCGAAGCGTTCGTCATGCACCCCAGGCTGTACAGCTCCCCGTAATAGAACCGCTCCACCAACGGGTCCTCGATGTCGATGAACGAGGCCAGCCACCAATCCTTCCACCAGTCCCGGTGCGCCTGTTTGGCCTGGGCCAACGCCTCGGAATTGCTCCTGGCCGCGACCCTCGCCTTGGCGGCCGCGGTCGCCGCGTCCATCGTGTTCGCGGTGCCGTCCTGTTTGCCGCCCTCCACCGCCGCGACCAAGACAGCCTTCCCACTGGGCTCGATAGAGAAACTCGCCGTCGCCCACGAACCCGACGAAGACACGATCACATTGTCCGCGCCGCTGACCACCTTGGCGGCCAAGGCCGCGTTCACGGTCCACCCGGCCCACGAGGTGGCGCCCGCGTTATAGGTATCGGTCACCGCCGCCTTCGTCGCCACCAACACCTCGCCGTCCACCGAAGAGGCGGTGTTGGCGTTCGCCGTGTACGCCGACACCTCCATCCCGATCGCCTCATCACGCAGATTCTCGATCTCCGTCACAATCAAGTTCTCCGCCGCCGACAGGTAAGACACCGTCTTGAACCCGCGCGTGTTCCACGCCGAGATCTCGGCGTTCTTCTCGTCCTGCTCGTAGCGGAACTCGGTGGCCGGCGAGGCCGTGTTCGTCGCCTTGAACCTCAGACCCCCGAAAGTCCTATAGCGCGCGCCATCCCAAAGATCCGTCCGCGAGATGTGCAGATTCTGGGCGTCGTCATGCTCCGCCATAAACGCCAACACCGTGCCGTTACCCAACTGCGGGCCATCCGGAGCCATATCTGTGTCCCAGGCTGTCGCAATCCTAGTCGTACTGGTGTACACCCCCGGGTAGGCGTCCAGGATCGCCGACACCTGCTCCCACTCGCCGTCCGGCTCCTCGGCGTGCGCCGCCAGTGGCGCCCCGCCCCCCGCCGACACCAGCGCGCCCGCGGCGCCCAGCGCCGCCGCGCAGCACAGCGCCGCGAGCTTCCCTGTCCGTTTCAGTTGCCTCATTGTTGTCCTTACCTTTCTTGCTTGCTTCTTCCTTCTTGGTTGTTGTCCGCCGCGGGGCGGCGCCGCCCCGCGCCAAGCCAGGCGCGGCCGCGGGCCGCCGTCCGCGTCAGCCGGGTTGGAGCACCGCCAACCGCAAGTCCCAGGCCACGGCGACCGGGTGGAGCCGGTGCGGCGGCCAGGTGGACTGCCCGCACGAGCCCGTGCCCAGGCCGTGCTCGGCCGCGTCAAGGTGCAACACCAGCCGGTCCGTCGCGGGTAGCTCGTGCGGGTGGGCGGCGCGGCTCAACTCCAAGTCCGTCCACGGGCGCAGTGACACCCACAACGGGCGGCGGCTGACGACCACCAAGACGCGACCTTGGGGCAGGCCGATCGCCAATTCGGTGACGCCGCCCCGGACGCCGCCATCTTGCGGCCGGGAGTAGTTGACCTGCCAGTTCGCCACGGTGGAGCGGTGCCAGCCCCACAGGGCGGCCCCGCCGCTGTCCGGCCCCGCCGGGCCCGGCCCAAGGCCCCGCCACCGCACCGGCGCGTCCACACCGCAGCCCGGCAGCTCGAAATCCAGTCCGACCCGCGCCCAGACCGCGTCCGCCGGCCAGGGGCCGTAAGGCGCGGCGTCCGCCCGCAGGCGCGCGCCCCCGGGAACCCCGGCCCAGCGGCACACCAGCTCCACGCCGAAATCCGCGCCCATCGGGGACTCCCGCACCGTTGTCGCCAGCCCGCCGCCTCCCAGGTCCTGGCTCAACGTGGTCCGCATCAGGCGGCTCAAACCCGCCCGCTCGAACAACGCGCTGTCCGCGGCCTGGATTAGAACACCCAAGTCGTTGTCGGTCGGCGCCCGCCACAAGCCCAACCGCGGGCCAGTCAGCGGGACACCCCCCAAGGTTTCCAGCAGCCCGCCGGCAAACGCCGCCTCCCAGGGAGCCGACCCGCCCGCCGATGCCGCGCCAGTCGCCACTTCGCCCGCCGGCCCCCGGTCGCCCGCCCGCACAGCACCCGGCCGGAGTCCCGCCTCCGCCGCCCCGGTCGCCAGCGCCACACCAACCACCAGCGGCGCCTCGGGGTCGGCGCCGTCCAGGCCGCGGGCGGCCTGGCCCACGCCCAGCGGCACGAAGCCGTCCCACCACGGGTACTCGGCCTCCACCACCACCGTGAGCACCTCGCCCCGGTCGGCGCCGCCCCGGTCGCGGCTCGCGCCGCCGGACGCGCCGCCCGCCCCGGCGGCGCCCTCGGCGCCCAGACGGGCCGCCGCCGGCAAGGCCACCTCCAGGCCGGTCCCGGCCCCCGGGTCGCCGCCCAGCGGGATGACGCCACCGGCCAACTGCCCCGAGGCGCCATCCCGCCGCCACCGCAGACGGCACCCGGCGGCATCGGCGAAATCTTGGCGGTTCGTCACAACGCAACCGCTGCCGTCGGCGGCGACCTCGACCCGGAACGCGGCGATCACGGCCGCGTAATCCGCCAGGCCCGGCTTCGCCACGTCCTCCCAGGCGGCCGGGCCGGCGGGCGTCTCGCGAAAAGCCCTGGTCAACCCGTTGCCAGAGGCCGCGTCGGAGAACTCGTCGCCGAAGTCCCCGCCGTAGGCCAGGTACTCCCGGCCGTCAGCGGCGCGCGCCACCAGGTTCTGGTCCTGCCACTGCCAGACAAACCCGCCCTGCAACCTTGGCCAAGCGTCGAACAACGCCTCGTAATCCGCCAGGCCGCCCGGGCCCGCGCCCATCGCGTGCGCGTACTCGCACAAGACGAACGGCTTGTCCACCGGGCCCACCACGGCGCCGTTCGGGAACGGGTCCAACGCCCGGTCCGGCTCCACGCCCCGGACGATATCCGCCAACTGGGCCACCGGCGTGTACATGTGCGAGACCACGTCCGAGTACTCGTACGAACGGTCGCCCTCGTAATGGACCGGGCGGGACGGGTCCTGGGCGCGGCACCAGTCATAGGCCGCCCGCAGGCAGCGCCCCGCGCCGGACTCGTTGCCCAAAGACCACATCACCACCGACGGGTGGTTCCGGTCCCGACCCACCATCCGGGCCACCCGCTCCACGATGGCCGCCTCCCAGGACAGATCGTCCGCCGGGTTGCCCGCCCAGCCCAGGCCCTCGAAGCCGTGGGTCTCCACGTCGCACTCCTCGACCACCCAAAAGCCCAGCCGGTCTGCCGCGTCCAACAACGCCGGCTGCGGCGGGTAGTGGCTGGTCCGGATCGCGTTGATCCCCGCCCGCTTCATCAACACCAGATCCCGCTCGATCGCGGCCGCGTCCTGGGCGCGTCCCCTCCGGGCGTCGAAATCGTGGCGGTTGACGCCCTTGAAACGGATCGGGCGCCCGTTCACCCGGAACAGCCCGCCCGCCACCTCGACGCGGCGGAAGCCCACCGGGATCACCGCCTCGTGGCCGCCGGCGCTGACAAGCAACTCGTGCAGCACCGGCCGCTCCGCCGTCCAAGGCTCCAAGCGGCCGATCCCGTGCGCCTCCCCGTCCACCCGGACCGGCCGCCCGTCCAACGCTGCCGTGACAGCGGCGGGCCGCCCGACGGCGCCCTCCACCCGGACCGACACCAGGCAATCCCCGGTGCGCGGGTCGTAATCGGCTTGGACGGCAATGTCGCGCGGGAAGGCGGGCGGGGCGGCCAACAGCGCCACGTCCCGGAAGATCCCGCTGAGGCGCCACTGGTCCTGCGCCTCCAGGTATGAGCCGGCGTTGAACTGGGCGACCCGGACCTCCAGCACATTGCCGCGCTCGCGCAGCAGGCCCGCCACATCGAACTCATGAGTCAGGCGCGAGCCCTTGGTCCAACCCAAGACCTCGCCGTTGAGCGCGACCAGCCCGGTAGAGTCGATCCCGTCGAAGGCCAGCACCGCGCCGCCCAAGAACACCGGATCCGCGTCGAACACCAGCCTGTAATCGCCGATCCCGTTGGCGTCCGGCACGCGGGGCGGATCGACCGGGAACGGGTAACGGGAGTTCAAGTAGACCGGCCGCCCGAAGCCCTGCAACTGCCACATCCCCGGCACCGCGACAGCCCGCCACTCCCTCGCCGGGTCGCCGGGCCCCGGGGCCGCCGCCAAGCTGGGGCTGTGGCGGAACTCCCACGCGCCGTTCAAGCTCAACGCGGGCAGATCCGCGCGGAACCGCGCCCTGGGGGCCAACGCCCCGCGCGAGGCCTTCGCCTCCAGCCATCCGGGCTGACCCGTCGCGACGCCGCCGCCGCAGGTCGTGCGCGCGCCGCAGCGCCTGGGTGCCATTTGCCCACGCGAATTGGTCTGCCTACCGCCCATTGATCCCCTCTTTGGAACCATATTTTTCATAATGATGGCCTAAATGCCTCAACGCGAGAGTACCAATAACGCCCCCGCGCGTCAAGAGAGAGCGGAGGGTTGACAACGAGGCAACAGGAAGGGATGGGTTATCCATGAACCCCGACCTCGGGTGAACCTGGACACCCCCCCCCGCAGGCATCCTCCCGGCACCTGACCACGTCCCGCGCCGTTTCTCCTCCACGCCAGGCACCCGCACCGGGGTCGTCAACCTCGCCGCCACCAACTCGGCCAAATGCCTGGCTCGCGCCGGTCCGTCTTGACTCTCTCCCCCGGGGCCGCCCGGCGGCTTATAGGGTTGGTTGCCCCGGACGCGGAACGGTTCCACATCGTTGAGCGGGCCGGACACCGCCCATCTCTTGCGCTACCAGACGCGGATCCGGTTGGGGCCGCACCGCAGCGCGAACACCGGGCCGGGGACCGATGCGCCGATGGCCTGCGCGCCCACCAGGTCGGTGTCCAGCACCAGGGCAGAGCCGTCCGGCGCCTCGAAATCCGCATCCACCACCAGGGTCCGCCCCAACGTGGCCGTCGATTGGACCGGCACGGCCATGTCGCCCAACTCAGGCGGGAGCTGGGCGGCCAGCCAGACGGCATCGGCCTCCTGGTGCAGCGACACCGTGGCCGGGCCGGCGCTGAAATTGGCGCCCTCTTCGGTTGGAGAGGCCGCCGCGTTGCCCAGGTAGAGGTTCTGCCGCAGGTAGACCGGCTGCTTCAGCCCCTTGACAACTTCCCAATCGCCGTGCAGCGACGTCACGGCAGCGACATAGTCCTTGAACGTGCCGGGATGGCCGGCGTACCGGGCGGTGCCGTAGGATGCGTCAACAATGAAGGGGCCGTCCGGGTTGTAAGCCGCAGACGCGTCATCGGGATCGCCGCCAGAGCCCAAGAAGATGTTGCCGATCCAGCGGTCGTCGCCGCCGCGGACCACCGCATAGCCCTTGACTTGCGTGGAGTGCGGCCAGTGATAGGGGGTGGCACGGTCCATCACCGCCTCCAGGCGCAGCGTGCCGCAGATCAGGTTTCCCACAAAGGCGCCGCCCTGGGACAGCACCTCAACCGAGGCGGCCGAGCCAAAGATATTGTGGTCCACCGTGTACGGCCCGTGGCTGACCTCCACAAACAGGTCGCGCGAGTTGGCGTGCAGCACATTGGCTGTGACACGGACGCCTTGCGCCTGCCAGTCCAGCCAGATGCCCAGAGTGCAGTCGTGTATCAGGTTGTGCCTGATTTCCACGTCGATGGGGGCGTGCAGTTTGATTCCCGCGATCTCGTGGCCAAAGAACTCCCGCTTCAGCGCGATGGCCCAGATGCGGTTGTCATAGATTTGCGAGAACACGCAGCCCAGGTGGCCCACAATGCCGTTCTGCCCGCAATGGTGGATCAGGTTGCGCCGGATCACGTGCGATCCGATCCGCTCCCGCGACCAGCCGATTCCCCGCGCCGCCAACACGGACTCGAGCTGGTACTGGTAGCCCGGCTTGTCGCGCCTGCGGGTGTAGAAATTGTCGCCTGTGGAGGCCTCTTTGCCAATCGAGACCGCGGAACCTTTGGCGTCGTGGATGTCGTTGTCTTCGATGATCCAGCCCTTGGCCCAATTGGGGCCGATCAGCGCGGTTTGGTCAGCGGTGGGCGGCGCCCATGGGCAGGCCGCCTGGGCCAACTCGAATCCCCGCACGGTTATGTAGTCGCGGCCCGTCAAGCGGGGATAGAAAACGGAGCGCCGCACATTGATCTCCACCAGTTCCGTGTTGGGGTTGGCGGCGCCAAAGTTGGCCCAAATGGTGGTTGCCGCTTCCTCGACTCGCGCGTGCCACACCCGCTGGCTCCAATCGGGGTCCGCTGCCGGCCGCTCTAGACCGGTGCAATCATCCATGGCAGTCTCGCGGCGGGGCGGCGTCGCCACTTCCTGCGGGCTGGAGGCCTCGTACAGGCTCCGGCCGTTCAGGTACACATCGCCCAGGTGTTTGGGCATGTCCGAGTGGCCAGGCCGCACCAGCCAATCGCCCTGGACCTCCTGGGCAAACGGGTTGAAGTCCCCAAACAAGGCGTTGTCGACCGTGACCCGCCAAACCCCGGCGCGTTCTGGCGTCCAGCCTGTCACGGGCTCGGAGCCCTTAATCGCCACATGTTCTCCCGGGGCTGCCGTGAAGGTGATCCGCCGCTGGTTCGACAGGCCGGGGTTCTCCGGTGCCACCCATTCCCGGTAGACGCCCCGGTGGACCACCACATCGTCGCCCGCCTGGGCTGCCTTGGCGGCGCGGCCGATGGTCAAGAACGGCTGGGCGGCGGTGCCTGAAGCGCCATCGTCCCCGGTCTTCGCCACGTGGTATTCGGTCATTTCAATCAAATCTCCTTGAGGATCGCGTCGATGGGATTTTCTAAGGGCGGGTGGTGATGGGTGCAGATGGGTTCTTGGTAGACGAATAGGCGTCAAGTCCGCTCGTCCTCCCCCGGGAGCGCCGAAGTCCGCCGCACGATCATCCACCCTCAGCCCGTCTGGGCGCAATTGGCTGCGGTGGTCCCCGAACGCGAAGACTCCCACGGGTTCGGCGGCCACCGGCCCGGGTCCGGCGTGAGGACGGTCGCGCCCAGCCGGCCGGGCCGCAGATCGGGCAGGGCAGCGTCGTCGCTTGGGGGCTGTGCCTCAGGGCACGCGCGCATCCGCAATTAACCTGGGGCAGAGGCCACGGCAATCTGACTCATAGTCGTTAATGCTATCATTATGAATAATTGAGTTCCAAAGGGGCCATGCCTCCCGGCCAGTGCCACCGCAAGCACGCAGGCGCCGCCGTTGCGCGTGTCTCCTGGTGACAGCCTTGGCAGGGGTTGATCCACGGCCCCTGCGGATCAGTTCACGCTGGAGCAATGGCTTGGGCCAAGGGTTGCCTGGGGGCCATGCCGCCACGCGCTCGTTTTTTTCGCACCGATCTTCCCGCCCTGATCCTGAACGGCGTTAGGGAGTTCCGCCACAGCCCGTCCCTCGCGACTGCCCCGGATTTGGCTGACGCCTCCGGGGATTGGCGCCAGATTCAGGCGCCAGATTCAGGCGCCAGGCATGTGGCAGCTGCAGGACTATGGGAGGCCGCTCTACCTGAACAGCCGCTCCCCGTTCCCCATCGACCCGCCGTGCGTGCCCGGCAACACCGCCGTGGGCGATTACAGGCAGGTTTTCGACGCCGATGCCGCCTTGGTGAGCGGGGCCGTTCGGGCGGTCGACGGCATCGACTCTTCCGGGCTGGCCGTGCTCCCTATCCCGATGCCGAGTGCCCGGCCGCCGCACCCCCGCCAGCCAGGGGCTCGCCCGCCGCCGACCCGCCGACCAGCAATGCGTCCGCCCGCCGCCACGGCCGGGCCGCCAGCACCGACCCGGCCGCCGCGCCGAGACCCAGTTCCAGCCAGAGCCATCCGGCCAGGGGCCAGAGCGGCGCGCCGACCTCGGCCAGGCGGCCGGGTCCGGCCGCGCCCCCGGCCAAGGCCACCAAGGCGCCCAATCCGGCCGCCGCCATCAAGGCGGCCAACTGGCCGCCGATCAACTGCCGCCACCAGACCAGGCCCAAACGGCGCAGCGACCACCAGGCCGCCGCCAATCCGGCCAGGGCCGGGACCAAGACCACCGCCCCGGCCCATCCCGGCGGCTCGGCCGCGGGCAGCAACCCGAACAGCGGCAGGGCCGGTTCGACGCCCCCGACCGTCTCGAAGGGCGTGAAGGCCGTCCCGGCCCCAACCGCGAAGCCGGGTCCGGCCAGGTAGGCGACCATCCAGGCGACCAGGTTGGCGGCCAGCGCCAGGCAGATCAAAGCCAGCGCGATCCCGCCCACAACACCCGGCCCAAGGCTCTCGAAAAGCTCCGCG
>JAIROU010000301.1 GCA_031257375.1 Bifidobacteriaceae bacterium | reverse complement strand
CGGATGGGACCGGCGCCGCGAAGGGCGCCGGCGGTTCGGTCGGTGTCGGCGGTCCGGCCGGCACGGGCGGTTCGGCCGGCGCGGGCGGCCTGGCCGGCGCCGGCGGGACGGGTCGGGTCGGCGGCGGGGCTGGTTCGGTCGGCGGGGCCGGGGAGGGGCGCGGCCGGTATCAGGTTCTGGTGCGGATGGACGCGACGACTTTGCTGGGTTTGGACGACCGGCCGGGTTTGGTCTTGGGCGCGGGTCCGGTCCCGGCGGAGGTCGGGCGCAGGATCGCGGCCGACGCGACCTGGCGGGCGCTGTTCACCGACCCGGCCACCGGCCGGCCGGTGTGGGCCTCGGAGAGGGCCTTCAAGGCCGGGCTGGTCCTCATGTCCCAAGCCGGGGACGGGCCGCCCGGCGGGTCCGGCCCGCCGGTCAACCCGTGGGGAGAACCAGCCGAGTGGCCGATTGAGGCCGCGTCGAACGACTCGTACCGGCCGGGGGTTGGGCTGCGGCGGTTGTTGGCGGTGCGCCAGGCGCGGTGCGCGAACCCGGCCTGCGGCCAGCCCGCGCGGCGGTGCGAGCTGGACCACATCGACCCGTTCGACCCGGCCCGCCCGGCCGCCGAGCAGACCGTCGCATTCAACATGCAGCATTTGTGCAAGGCCTGCCACGATCTTAAGACCAGCCACGGCTGGGACTCCCAGCGCGACCCCCCGACCGGCGCCACCACCATCACCACGCCCAACGGGATCACCCGCCAAACACCCGCCGACACACTCGACTGAACCGGCCCGACCGCCCTGGCCGCGCCGCCGCGAACACGACCAGGATTCGGACGAATGCCTCAGGTAGCCGCCTGGACAGCGATTGTTTCGCGGGTCAGGGCGGCTCGGCCGGTCGGCGTCAGCTTGTAGCGCTGGTTCTTGCTCGAAGGCGCCTCGGGCAGGGTCATGGCCAGCAGACCGGCTCTGATCAGGGGGGCGACGTAGCGGGCGTCGTTGGTGCGGCTGTTGGCCAAGCCCGCCCCGGCCAGGAGCTCGCCGCGCCTGATCGGACCGGCGGCGGCCGAGGCCAAGACCGCGCGGCCGTAGCGGCCCACGGGCGGCCCAGACTCGGAGTCCTCGCCTGGGGTCCCCCGGTCCTCGCCACCTGCGCGGCCGTCCTGGCCACTCCCCGCCACTCCTGGCCACTCCCCGCCACTTGCGCCAAGGTCCACGCCGCTCGGCTCGGCGCGGGTGGTGCCCGGCCTGGCCGCGATCATGGGGCGGTGGTTCCGGATATGCACAACCACCCTGAGCCGACCGGGAAGCTCCACGAAGTCGGGCGGCGGCAGTCCTTCCGCGGCCAAGGTCTTGACCACGCCCCGCAAGCCGCTGCCCCATTGCTCCATCAAGTTCATCTCGCTGAAGACCCTGGCCAGCACTGGATTGCGGATCTCCGAGACACCGTGGGTAATGTCCTCCACCGTCAATCCGGGCATCAGCCCACCGGGACTGTCGACCTCGATCCGGTCATCCATGAACGCCACCCGGATGGGCGAATGCGCCCCCGCGTAGAGGGCGTGGGCCACCGCGTTGGTGACGATCTCCCGCAAGGCGACCACCGGGATCGACCACACGTCGCGGCGGCGCAAGCCGCCGAACTCGGCCCCCTTGGAGGCGTGTTTGGTGAGGAAAGCCATCATTTCGCCGATCATCAGCGGCAGGTGCGCGTGGATCTCGACCTGATCGTAAATGTCGACGCGGTCCTCGCCCCTGAATCGGCCGCACTGCGCCCAGGCGAACGGAAACAGTTCCTCGCGCCACTTGCCAGCCAGCAGCACCCCGCCGTTGGTGGCCACCAAGCGTCCCTGATCGGCGGTCACCAACGACAGCGTTCGCAGCGCGGAGTTGTCGAGCGGCCGGTTCAACATCCGCTCCAGCGCCGCCAGGTCGAGGTCGTCAAGGCTCTGGGTCGGCGCGGGCAGCTTGTCGAAATACTCGCCCCGCGCGCCGCGCCCTAACTCGGCGACCAGGCCGGGTTCGGCCTCGCGGTTGGTGGACCCCAATCGCACGTAGGCCGCCGCCCGCTGGCCGTGTTTGACTACGAAGTGCGGCCGACGACCGCTCAAGGCGACGTTGACGACCAGCACCGTCTGGCCGGCGATGGTGGCCAGTTCGATGGCCGGCACCAGCGCCGGATCCACCCAGTCGGCGATCAGGTTGGCGAGCCGTTCCTCTTCACCGAGCGGATCGTCCACGCCGACCACCCGCCGATCATCGTCCACGCCGATGACGATCTGCCCGCCGGCCGAATTGGCGAACGCCACCACGCTCCGCATCACGTTTTCCGGGGATGACAAATCACGCTTGTACTCGCGCGTCTTGCTCTCCGGCGCGGCCAAAGCCCCGGCCGCGTCCAGCGACAAATCGACGGGCACGAAGGTCTCCTTCCGGCGGCAGCCACAACCAGCCCAAGTTTAGAGCCTCATACGGCCGACCCGACCCTTCACCACCGTCCCGCCAACCGCGCCGCGAGCAGGCCCGGCCTCCGTCTCAGGCCGCCGGGCGGGCCGGCCGGCGAACGGGGCGGGCCGGCGGCGGGCGGGCGGGGCGGGGTTGGCTTAGGATCGGTTGACCATGGCAAGCGATTCTTCTCCGGCCGATGACCGCCAAGGCTCCCAGACGGCGCCGAGCGTAACACCTGAGGGCGGGGCGGCGGTCGCGGCGGCATCGGGCAACGTTCTGACGCCAAATCCGACGCGGCGCCAAATCCGGCGCTGGCGGCGATACCTGGCCGACGAACTCCAAGAATCGGCCACTTACAAGGACTTGGCCCAGCGCTCGTCGCCGGTCGAGCGGGAGATCCTGCTCGGCCTGGCCGAGGCCGAGGAACGCCACGCCGACCACTGGCGCCAGCTTCTCGGGGACAAGGCCAAGCGGCGGCCCGGTCGGCGCTTGTCGACCGACTTGCTGGCCTTCATGGCCAAACGCTTCGGCTTCGTCTTCGCCCTGGCGATCGCCGGGCGGTCGGAGACGCGGACGCGCTACTGGCGCGACCCGAGCGTGCCGGAGGCCATCACGGCCGACGAACAAGTCCACTCCGAGGTGGTCCGAGGCCTGGCGGCGCGCGGGCGGGCGCGGCTGTCGGGGACGTTCCGGGCGGCCGTCTTCGGCGCCAACGACGGGTTGGTGTCGAACCTGGCGCTGGTCATGGGGATCGGCGGGGCCGGGGCCAGCCCCAAGGTCGTCTTGCTCACGGGCGTGGCCGGGCTGCTGTCCGGGGCGATGTCGATGGCGGCCGGCGAGTACGTCTCGGTGGACTCCCAAAGGGCGCTGCTCGATGCCTCCAACCCCGACCCCAAGACCTCGAGCGTGCTGCCCCACCTGGACATCGACGCCAACGAACTGGCGCTGGTCTACCAGGCGCGGGGGCTCGACCCAGCCGCCGCCCAGAGCCAGGCCGACCAGGTGCTGCGCCACCAGGGAGCCTTCACCCTGCCCGGCGGGCACGCCAGCCAGGCGATCGTGGTCGGCTCCGGCTTCAAGGCGGCGGCGGCGTCCTTCTGCTTCTTCTCCTCCGGGGCGATCTTTCCGGTCCTGCCCTATCTGTTGGGGCTGACCGGGCTGACCGCGATCATCTGGGCGGCCCTCCTGGTGGGCCTGGGACTGGCCGTCACCGGCATGTGCTCGGGCATCCTGTCCGGCACATCGCCGCTGGTCAAGGGCTTGCGCCAGGTCGCTATCGGCTGGTGCGCGGCGGCCGTGACCTACCTGGTCGGCTTGGCCTTCGGCGCCACCGTCGGCTGACGCCGGCGGGGGTCTGGGAAAAATGGAGGCTAAGAACTGCGCTCGGCGGCCAGGGGGGCGTAGACGGCCGCCAGGGCGGCGGCGACGTGGTCCCAGGTCCGCTCGCGGCCCAGTGTGATCCCCCCGGCGCTGAGGCGGGCGCGCAGTGGCGGATCGTCCAGCAGGCGGCGCAGCGCCCGCGCCCAGGCCGCCGGGCGGCGCGAGCGCACCAGCAGGCCGGTCGCGCCGGCCACCACCGACGAGCGCAGGCCGGTCGTGTCGGACGCGATCACCGGCGTCCCGCAGGCCGCCGACTCGACCGCCACCAGGCCGAACGTCTCCGAATGGGACGGCATCACGGTCGCCCTGGCGCCCTGGATCAACCCGGCCAGGCGAACCGCCTCCTGGGTGCCCAGAAAAACCACGTCACCGGCCACACCCAGATCCCTGGCCAGGGCCTTCAACTGGGCGGCGTACTCAAGGTGGCCCGATCCGGGCGCCCCGGTCACGACCAGCGCCGGCCTCAGCCCGGGCTCCAGCAGGGCCAGCGCGCGGATGGCCAAGTCCTGTCCTTTGAGCGGCTGCACCCGTCCGATCATCATCAGATAACCGGCCGCCCGCCGCAGTTGCGACGGCAGGTCGCCAAGCGCCAAACCCGGCCCCGGCCGGAAGATCGACCCATCGACCCCGGGGTTGATGACGGTCACGCGCCCGGGCGCGACGCCGTAGTCGCGCACGATGCCGTCGCGTTCGGCCGCGCTCACCGTCACCACCCGCTCGGCCCGGCCGACCAGACCCCGCTCGCCGTTCAGCCGGGCCGCGCCCTCGGGCACGTCGCCGTTGGCCAGGGCGCGGTTCTTGATGGTCGCCACGGTGTGAAGGGACTGGACGTGGGGCACGCCCCAACCGGCCGCCGCCGCCTCGCCGGCCAGCCCGGACAGCCAGTAGTGGGAATGCACCAGGTCAGGCCGGGGATGGCGGGCCAAGGCGGTGGCGAACTCGGGCGCCAGGGCGGCTAGGTCGGCCTTGTCGACCGGCCCGACCGGCCCGGCTTTGAGATAGCAGACCACCGCGGCGCCCGAAGCGCCGCCCACCGGGCGATCCGAGGCGCGGCTGACCACACCGCCGGGGGTGCCCCGGCCGGTCGACTCGGCAGCACCACCCGGAAGGCGCCGGCCGACCCCGCCCGCAGGCTCGGCCGGACCGGCGTCGGGATAGCGGGCGGCCGCGCCACCCGGGAGACCGCCCGGCGGGCAATCCGAGGCGCGGCCGACCACACCGCCGAGGGGGGGACGGCCGCCACCAACCGCCCGGCCGCTGCCAACGCCACCAACCGCCCGGCCGCCACCAACCGCGAAAGTCGCGTCGGCGGCATCGTGCTCCGGCGCCCAAATGACGTCGCGGCCGCGGGCCAACTGGTCCGCCGAAGTTGCCCGAGTGTAAATGTCGACCTGGTGACCGGCGCGGGCCAGCGCCACCGCCACCGCCCTGAGGTAGACGTTCATGCCACCGGCGTCGCCTTCGCCGATCTTGGCCAACGGCGAAGTGTGCAACGAGACCAGCGCCAGGCGCAGGCCGGACGGTCCTGGCCGCTGGTCTAGCCTCTGACAGGCCGAGTCGCAGACGGTCACGCGCTGGCCGCCGTCGCCGCCAGGACCTCGACGCCCACCCGGATGGCGCCCTCGTCCGGCTCGAACTCGGGTTGGTGCAGGTCGGCCGGCTGGGCGCCGGGCTGGCGGACGCCCAGGCGCATCAAGGCGCCCGGCACCTCGCGCAGATACCAGGCGAAGTCCTCGCCGCCCATCGACTGCTCGGCCACCAGGACGTTGTTGCCGCCCAGGACCGCCCGCGCGGCGGCCCCCATCAGCCCGGTCACGGCCGGGTCGTTGACCACCGGCGGCACGCCGCGCCGGTATTGCAGCTCGGCCCGGATGCCGTACTGCTCGGCCAGCAGCGGGACGGTCTGTTTGACGACCTCGGCGGCTTGGTGCCAGGTGCGCGTGTCGCCGGCCCGCAGCGTGCCTTTGATGACGGCCGATGACGGGATGGCGTTGTGGATTTCCCCGGCCCGGACGGCCCCCCAGGTCAGCGACACCACCGCGCGCGGGTCCAGGCGCCGGTCGAGCACCGCCGGGAGCCCGATCAGCAACTGCCCGACGGCGAAGACCAGGTCCTGCGTCAGCTGCGGCCTCGAAGTGTGGCCGCCCTCGCCGTAGGCGTAAATGGTCACCAGATCGGCCGCCGAGGTGATCGAGCCGGTCTTGATGGCGACCGACCCGACCTGGTAGCGGGGGTCGCAATGCAAGGCCACGATCCGGTTGACCGACTCCAGCGCCCCGGCCTCGATCAGCTCCTTGGCGCCCGAGGGCTGGACCTCCTCGGCCGGCTGGAAGATCAGCCGCACCGGCGAGCGCAGCTGGCCCAGCCGGTGCAGTTCGTTCAGCACCAGTCCGGCCCCCAGCGCAGCCGCGGTGTGCACGTCGTGGCCGCAGGCGTGGGACGTGCCCTCTTTGACCGAGCGCCAGGGCGTGCCGGTCCGGTCCTGGATCGGCAGGGCGTCCAGGTCCGCCCGGATGGCCAAGCGCGGCCAGCCTGCCTGTTCGATCGTCGGTCCCAGGTCGCACATCAGCCCGGTGCCCTCGAACGGCTGGGGGTCCAGCCCCGCCCGCGCCAGCCGGTCCCGGACGACCGCCGTGGTGCGCACTTCCTGACGGGCGATCTCGGGGTGGCGGTGCAAGTCGCGCCGCAGTTCGACCAGCTCGGGCAGCAACTCGCCGGTCAGGCGGGCGATCGCCCGGCGGACGTCAGGCACCAGCGCCGGGGGATCGCCTGCCTGATTGGACACGCCCTAAACCCTACAACTGCCCGGGCCGCGGGGCGGGCGCCGCAGGATTGCCTACCCACGCACCTAGTCCAAATGGCCCATGGGATTGGAGAGTGAGCGTGGTAGTTTGACGGAGCGGTTGACGGAGCGGTCGGCTGTGCAATTGTGCGACGCTGATCGAAGTGCAGTGGAAGTTGGGTTCGTGCCCCCCGGGAGGGGCTTGCGGTGCCCGCGAATGAAACCTAAGGTCTTGCCCCCCCAGCGCCCGTTGGGGGACTCCAGTCGGGCGCACCGCAGCATGGCGGTGTGCCCATGTCGGAAGGGCGTAACAGTGAGAGTATCGGGAAGAATGGCAGCGGGCGGCTTGGCGGCCGTGTTGACACTGCTAGTCGTGGTGACCGGCAGCCAAGGAAGTGATGATGACGGCCAAGGCTCGGGGGGAGTGCCGGGCGAGGCGGAAAAGCTCGCCCTGGCGCAGGCCCAGGAGGACTCTTCTGGAGGCGACGGCGCTGCGGTGGGAGGCTCGGCCTCCGAACAGGAGGGAGGGGCTGGCACAACGTCCGGGCAAGATGAGAGCCCCGCAGTGGTTGTGCGGGCTGGACCCAGCGAGTTCTTCCCCCAGGACTCTGAATGCCTGACCTTCGACGTCAACGGGCAACCGTTGATCAGCGGCGAGGAGACCTCGGAGACGATCGCGTTGGTCGACGCGCTGGGGTCGTTGGCACAGGCAAACCCGGACGTGGCCGCGGGCGTGTCATATTGTTCCGACCGAACGGGTGCGGTGGTCTTCGTGGCTGGCGAGGCGCCCGAGTTCAGGGCTGAGGTTCAGGCGATCGCCGCCGAACACTCGTCGCTGAATGTGTTCACTCAAGACGTCGCGGCAGGGTTTGCCGCAGCGGAGGCCGCCGCCCAGAAACTGCATGAAAGCGAGTTCGGGAATTCGATCACCTTGCTCGCGGTTGATATCGTCACTGGAGGAATTGACGCTTGGGTCGACCCGGCGGCCCTCGCCGAAGGGTCGGTCACAGCCGAGGTGTTGCACGCCTATCTGCTCGCGACCGAGTCCGTAGACCTGCCGGTGGCCGTCCAGCCGATGGGTCCGTACACCACTGCGGTTGACCGAAAGCATGACACGGCGCCGTACTGGATGGGCGCTGAGATCGTCACCACCTACCAAAGCACGACCGGATACTGTTCCACAGGTCTCACGATTGTGACTGGCACAAGCCGCCGCCTGCTCACCGCGGGCCACTGCTTGGGGTCCACCTTCACTAATAACGGGAACACGGTCGGCACCATATCGACTACTGCTTACAACCCGACCAATTCGCTGTCCAACTCGGACATATACGGCGATTGGAAGCTCCTCCAGGGGCAGACGTACGGCAGCCGAGTCTACAGCGGGCCAGTCACCGGCACTGGGAGCGGGACGAGCCTGGCCATCACGGCAGCGGACTGGGACGGCCTTGAGCGCGGGCGGGGTGTTTGCACGTCGGGGCGCTCTACCGGTCAGGTGTGCAGATTCTTCGTCACCCATACTTCGGCCTGCGGATGGGATGACAACTCGGTTTACAACTGTCATTTGATGGTGATGCGCCATGATTCCTCTGGCGGGAATGGTGCCGACACCGCTGGTTTCTCTGGTGGTGATTCGGGAGGTCCCTGCTACCACGCAAACAGCAGCGGTGTCACCGCCGTCGGGATCGTGACAGGCTCGGCTGGAACCGTCTACCTGTGCACCAAGCTGTCTGGCGTGCGCGCCTGGAGCGCTTCGGCCACGGTCGGTTAGCGCGGGTTTCCGCCCAGGAAACCCGCGCTAGGCGCCCTCACATTCGGTCGGCGCCGTTGGCCTGGAGGTTCAGGTCCCGTGCCGCGCCCGATGCCGCCGACCCAGCTTGGTCGCCGGGCGCGGCCGGGTGGAGGTCGGCCAGGGTTTTGACATCCTGGGCGCGCTCGCGCGTGGTCACCAGCACCGCGCCGGGCGTGTCGACCACCACCACGCCGGGCAGGCCCAGCACGGCCACCAGGCGCCCGGCGGCCGAGACGGTCAGGGCGCCGGGCGAATCGACGACCACCGGGTCCGGTCCGCCGCCCAAGACCAAATTCCGCGGGCCGTCCGCCCGGCCAGACTGGCCGGGTCCACCGGAATGGGCAGGCCCGCCAGGCTGGGCGGGGCCGCCGGGCTGGGCGGGTCCACCGGAATGGGCAGGCCCGCCAGGCTGGGCGGGGCCGCCGGGCTGGGCGGGGCCGCCGGGCGGGCCGGGCGCCAACAGGTCGGCCAGCGACGCGAAGTCGCCCACGTCGCTCCAAGCGAAGTCGCCGGG
>JAIROU010000289.1 GCA_031257375.1 Bifidobacteriaceae bacterium | reverse complement strand
CAACAAACCCAAAGTCAACGACGACCCAAACGTCGAGATCAGCGACTACCCCGGAACAGTCCGCCAACTCATCGCCACCGGGCTCGGCCGCGACAACCCAACCGTCATCATCACCAACGACCGCCAATCCACACCCCGCCAACTCATCACCACCTACGCCGGAAGGATGAACATCGAACAACGCCTCGCCGAGACCATCCGCTCCTTCCACACCGACGCCCTCTCATCCGCCGTCAACCTCAACGCCGACCTCGACATGGCCCTGATCGTCCTCGCCCAAAACACCCTCGCCCGCCTCGCCAACCGCCTCCCCGGCTACCACGGCAAAACCCCCGACACCATCCAACGCCGCTTCCTCGAGACCGCCGGAACCCTCGCCACCACACCCGGCGCCGTCACCGTCCGCCTCGACCGGCGCGCCTACAGCCCCGCCCTACGCAAAGCCGACCTCCCACCCGCCACACCCATACCCTGGCTCAACAACAGGACCATCAACTACCAACTCGACTAACACCTGCCCCAACCCCCTGCGCGGAAACCGGCGCTAAGAACGCGCTCCCGGCCAATCTCCTCTGATGCCGCGTCGATGATCGCCTGTCCGGCCCGTCATGGTGCTCGGCTTGAATGGGACCGCCGCGCAAGGTGACGTCATCTCCACAGCGGTCGCCTTGACCGCAAAATGGCGATGCCGCAGATGAGAACCGTCAAGGCGAGCACAGCCAAGAGTACTGCCGTGTCCCAGGCGCCGCCCTTGAACAGTTCTGGACAGACAGGCGCTTCACAGGCGAGCAGCCCAGTCGGCTCGCTATGTCGAGCCATCACAAATTGGATCAGATGAGCACTTGGCGTCACCGATGAGTTCAGAGCCAGCGCTGGCCAGAGCGTCTCGAAGCCAAGGACGTAGCTGAGCAGGCAGATCAAGAAAAGCGCGTCAGAGCGAAAGGCGGTCGCCACACCCACGCCGATCGCGGCGCCGCACCCGCACAACAACGATGACCGGATCAGCAACCCCAGTGTTTCGGGGCCGTTGACTCCGCCGGGCAGGCCACGCCAAGCCGCCACCCCGCAAAGACCCGCTGCCAGAAAACTGAGAAGGATCAGGCTGCCGACAAACCAAAGGATTCCCCACAGCCCAATTCTGCTGAAGGTGGGCAACGCGCGGCTGCGGTAATCTGCGAATGACAACCTGACCGTGCCTGTGCGCCACTCCGACCCTGAAGACGTTCCGGCTAACACCATTCCGACTAAGGCCAGTACCACACCGACTCCGGCCAAATCAACTGGAAGCTGAGCGGCCGCGATGTATCTGCGTTCGACGTAAACATCGGCCACTGTCAGCCCAGCGTCTTCTCCCAACTCGGCTTCCATTCTTGCCAGCTCGCCTTCGGCCAGCGCCACTGAAGCCGCAAGATCGCCGTCAGAGGACACAAAACGCAACACGATGAAAACGATCACTATCGCCGCCCCGGCCGCACAGGCAATCCTGAAAGCTAACCGCCGTCGCATCCACAGCGTCTCCGCGCGAATCAGCTTGCCGGGCGATGCCTTGGTGTCAGGCCGCACTGCGATCACCCGCCGCGACACCGTATCTTTCGTAGATCCGGTGGAAAAGCCCGCGCGCAGGCGTGGCCTCAAGAATCCTGATCTCCGGGCCGAGCAACCAACTGGTGCCCGACAGGTCCATGCCACTCGGGACACGGACCCCGCGCGGAGCCAGAAACACCCCTGAGACCGCACCAGACAGGCGTTTGACCGCAGCACCGTCGTCCGTCGTCCGCAAGAAGTGCTCAACGGCCGGCAGTTCCTTCCCGATCTCCCGCACCGCCCCAGAAATCGTCAGTCGCCCGTCGGCAAGACATGTGACTTCCTCGCACACGAGTTCAAGCTCGGCCAAGTCATGGGAGCACATCAGTATCGCCTTGCCCCGGCTGCTGAGGTCGGTGACGACTTCTCGAAGCAATCCGACACCTTGCGGGTCAAGCCCGGCGGTCGGCTCATCAAGCACCAGCACATCGCCGCCGGCGATCAAGGCCAGCGCGATGCCCAAACGCTGAGCCATACCGGTCGAGAGTTGACCGGCCCGCTTGTCGATGAATCGGCCGACCCCAAGCCGCTCGATCGCCGCGCCGTGCGAGGCACCGCCGTGGAGCGTCATCTGATGGTCCACGATCGCGCGAACCGATAAGTCCCCGGGAAAACGTTCTCCGGAAAAGACGGCTTGCACGGGTCTGCCGGTCGCGATGTGAATACTTCCCGACCGCAGAGGAACCAAGCCGAGCAGGGCTCGGATCAGAGTCGTCTTCCCGGCGCCATTATGCCCAAGCAAGGCGTGGACGGTGCCGCGGCTCACAGAGAAAGCAATGTCAGTCAGAATCCGTAGCGCACCCTTGCTAACAGAAACACCGTCGAAGCGCAAAGCCGCCGGGGCGGAATCTGGCCCAGCGTCATGGCTCATGATTGATGATGGCGCAAACCAGAGGCGTGGTGCTCCCCTCCCATTGTTCCGGATACATGACAACCTGGGTCAGCCCCACCAAAGAAATACCTCCGTTTGACTTGGCCCAGTCCTCATACGTTGGGGTGCACCTATCAGTCGCCATTCCCCCGAGCGTTGCCGGGGACGGCATCACGTTCGGCGCGTCCTCGCCAAAAGCAATTACTCCGGTAATCTCGAACGCGCCCTCATTCCCACAGTCGGTGGTGGGGACCTTGCCATCTCGCACCGCAGTGTCTCCCAGGCAATGCTCTGCGGTGACCTCGTCGAAAGCTATCAGCTTGAGCGGGGCTTCCTTTGTCATTCCGGGATCGTCGCGGTCAGCGGCCGAATCGCAGCCGACCAGTTGGACGGCGGCGACCAGCATTGCCAGTGCCGCCGCCCAAGTGGCCTCCCGTGTCCGAACTACTTGCACGAAATGCTTCCGTACGCCGTATCCCAGGTGTCGCCGTCCGAGCCACCGTTGTTGTCGGCCCTCCAAGTCCACAGGCCAGTCGTCCCATTGATATTGGACACGTAGTGGTTGCCTGTCAGGTGCGAGTGCCCACTTGCGTAGCTGGGAGCCTCGGCGTTGGGGTTCCCGTTGATCCTGATGCTACCCGCAGAGCATTTCGTATTGGCCACGGCAGCGGGTGCCAGGCCAAAGGTCGCGACCGTGGCGGTCAGCAACCCTGCCAGCCCAATCGCGATCCTGCGTTTCATAGTAGAGTATCTCCCTCTCACATTGGTTTGATCATCTGATGACAACGAGCAACCGATGCTAAACGGCGTTCCGCTCTTGACTCTACCAGCCGCCAGCCGGTCCCAGTAGTGCCCAGAGCCCCGCAAAAGCCCGTTGGCGTGGCGTGTCGCTTGACTTGTGACACGCCGGGCGGGTATGCGGGTGGGCGCGCCACCCGGTTGGACGATATGAGTAAAACAAGGGCTCGGTATCGGCCAGACAAGGAGGTGGCGCGCCCGTGAGAACATCTTCCTCCTGGCGGGGGCGGGGGTTGTCGGGTGTGTGGTTTGGGCGCTCCTTTGAGCTCGCGGCCCGGCGGCTCTGGCGTCAAGCGTCCGGCCGCCGGGCGGTGGCGGACTGGGGCTCCCCGTGACGTTGGCGGCCAGAACACGGCCCTCGGCCAACTGCGGGTGCGGACCGCGGCACCGAACACGGCACCTGGCGAACGCCTGCGGCTCGGCGCCCCACCATGCGAAGCCTTCTCCCCCTGTCGGCGGCGCCCGCCCGCCGAAATCTGAGTAACGCTCAGCCACGGCGCCAGGCGCCGTGGCTGGTCCTGGCCCGTTGTTGTGTTGCGGCCATGGCCGGGCTGGTCAGATCACATAGGAGGCCCGGTGCCGGGCCAGGTAGATTGGCCCGGGGTAGGCGGCCGAGGCCGCCTCAAGGGTGATCGCAGGGTCGTTCCAGGGCGGCAGATGGGTCAGCACGATTTGCCGCGCCCGCGCCGCGCGGGCGACCTGGCCCGCGCGCCTCCCAGTCAGGTGGACGCCCCGGGCGACGTCGCGCAATTCCTCGAAAGCGGCCTCGATCAGCAGCAGGTCGGCGCCCGCCGCCAGCCCGGTCAGTCCTTCGCAAGTGTCGGTGTCGCCGCTATAGCTCAAGGTCACACGCTTGCCAGGAATGATGTCAGAGGGGCCTTCTACTCTGAAACCCCAAGCCTCAACTGGGTGGGCGACTTTGAAAGGAGTGATCACGAATGGACCGACCGAGATGCCGACCTCCTCCGACCAGCTGCCGTAGTTGAAGTCGCCGCCGTCCGCGTTCGGATCGTGCGAGTACTGTAATTCGGCCAGGTGGTGAGGCGTGTCGGCGGGGCCGTAGACCGGCAGTGAGCTCATGGCCGCGCCGGGGCGGTATTTGGCGTAGACCGCCAGCCCGGTCAGATCGGCGCAATGATCGGGATGCAGGTGGCTCAGGCCGACGAAGTCTAGCGCCTCCGGCGGCAGGACCGATTGGAGGACGCCGAACGCGCCCGAGCCCATGTCCATGGCGATGGACCACAACCGCCCGGATTGGTCCCGCGTCTGGACCAGGTAGCTCGAGGCCGGCGAGGTCGGTCCAGGCAGCGATCCGGTGCAACCGATGATCATGAGCTTCATACGGTCACCGCCGCCACAGGGCCGGTCAGACAGGGGGCCGGGGCGTGGGCGGCGGAGAGCGCTGACCGCGCGCCCATGCCGAAGCCGGGAATCGGGGTCAACGCATACCTCACGCTCCCAGGGTAACGGAGCGGGCTGCTCGCGCGGACGGACCCTGGGACCGGTCCACCGGGCGGCTTCGGTGGCCCGGCGTCCCGGTGGTGGCGGGATCGCACGGACCGTGCACTAACCTTGGACGACATAAGTCAATCTGCGGCCTCGGCAGGGAAGCCGGTCAAAACCCGGCACTGACCCGCAACGGTGGATCGCGCCGCTGGGCGCGATGAGTCCGACTGCTGCTCACAGCCGAAGCGTTTCCTGCCGTCGAGGTCTGCGGAGGGGCGCCAGCCTGGTTCAGGGCGGCGTTCCTTTACGGATCGCTTAACCGAATCGAGACACATCGTGAATGCTCTTGCCCGTCGTGCGGCCGGTTTGGCCGCCGCTTTGATCCTGACCGCTCCCGCCACCTTCGCGGCCTCCGCCCTCGCAGCGCCCGCCTTCGCGGCCCCGGCGCTGGCGGCTCCCGAAGGGGCCACCGGTGCGGCCTGCCAGCCCGGCCAAGGGGTGACCGTGGCCGTTGCGTTCGCGCCGATCCGCGACTCGATCGAGATTCGCTGCGCGCCGGCCGCGAGCGGAACAATTGGCGAGGCCTTCGCCGCCGCCGGTTTCGTGATCGAGACCGGCGAATGGGGCATGGTCGTCAGCATCGACGGGGCCGAGGCCTCCGAACTCGGCGCCCAGGGCTGGTGGGGGCTGTTCATCTCGACAACTGACGGCTGGCCGACCGGACCGGCGGCGAGCGACTGGCAGATAGCGCAGGTCGGGGCCAGCGGCGGCCCGGTCGCCACCGACCAGGCCTATTTCTACCGCTTATACGATTCGTATTCTGCAACCGACGACCCGCAACTGACCTTGGCCGAAGTGCTCGGCCGCCAAGGCACCGCGCCGGTCGCCCCGCCGGACCGGACCACGCCGGCCGAGGGCAGCGCGGCGGCGGCGGCCGGTTGGCTGGGTCGCCAGTTGGCCGAGTCCGGTGACGTGTTGACCCTGAACGGCGCTCCCGACTGGGGCTTGACGATCGACGCACTGCTGGCCCTGGCCGCGACTGGAGTCGGCGGCGACCAGGCGGCCGCCACCGCCGCCAGGCTGCGCGCTTCCGGCGAAGACTACATCGGCGGCCCAGACGGCATCGCCCAAAAGTGGTCGGCGGTCGCCAAACTGACCCTGGCCCTCCAAGTGGCGGGCCTCGACACGACCGCTTTCCCGGCCGGGGGCGCCACCCGCGACCTGGTGGCCGACCTGCGCGGGGCGATGAACGCGGACGGCTCCTTCGGCGCCAGCGACGCGGCCTTCAGCCACGCCCTGGCGTTGATCGCGTTGGCGCGGACCAGCGGCGGCGTCCCGCCCGCCGCGCTGACCTGGCTAGAGGCCCAGCAGTGCGCCGATGCCGACGATCCCAACTATGGTTCGTTCGGCTGGTCGCCGGGTTGCGGCTTCCCGGACGCGGACGCCACCGCCATGGCCATCAACGGCCTGATCGCGGCCGGTTCGGCGCCGGACGGGCCGGCGGCGGCCGCCGCCGCCTGGCTGGTGGCCACCCAGGAGCCGGAGGGCGGCTTCCCGTCGAGCTTCAGCGGCGCCAACGCCAACACCAGCGGGCTCTCGGCCTTGGCCTTGGCGCTGGCCGGGGGGCATGACGCGGCGGTGGGGGCGGCCGCCGGGTACGTCGGCGGCCTGCAGGTGACCTGCGCCGCCGTGGCAGGCGCCGGGTCCGCGCTGACCGAGGCCAACCTCGGCGCGATCGCCCTCGACCAGGCCGGATTGGACCAAGCTATCTCGGCCGGCTTGGACCAGGCCAACGCCGACCAGTTCCGCCGCGCCACCGCCCAAGGCGTCCTCGGCCTGAACGCGCCCGGTTTCACCGAGCTGACCTTGGCCGGGGCCGAGCCCGGCCTGCCCGCCGCGACCTGCGCCGGGCCGTCCTCCAGTCCGCCCGCCAGCGCCTCGCCGCCGCCGTCCTCGCCCGCCGCCACGATGCCCGAAACTGGCCCGGCCGTGTCCCCGGCTCTGCCGGTGGCGGCGGCCCTGGCGATCCTGGTCGGGGCGGCCTTGGTCGCCCAGCGCCGCCGAATCGCAGGTCAAGCCCCAGAATCGGCCGACCGGCGGTGATCGCGGCCAGCCTGGCGCTGGGCGGGCTGCTGGCCCTGGCGCCGAGCGAGACCCACTCCGGCGCCTGCACCACGGCCGAACCCGAGGGCGTCACGGTGGTCATCGACTACGGTGGCCTGGGCGGCGGCGTCCAGGCCACCTGCGCCCTCGGCCTGACCAAGAGTTCGACCGGGCGGGCGGCGTTGACGGCCATCGGCGCCTCGATCAGCGGCACCGCGCACGATGGCGACGGCTTCGTCTGCCGTTTGAACGGACGTCCCAGCGCCTCGGAGACGCTCGACTTGCCTTCCGGGAGCTACCAGGAGCAGTGCGTCCAGACTCCGCCACTCGACGCCTACTGGTCCTATTGGTCCGCCGACGACGGCGGCAGTTGGTCCTATGCCACCTCGGGCGTCGGCCAGCACCGGGTCAAACTGGGCGGCTTCGAGGGCTGGTCGTTCAACCTGGGCGGTTCCCGCGCCTCGCCTCCAGCCTTCACCCCCGCCAAAGCGCCGGCCCCGGCCCAGCCAACCCCGGCTACTCCGCCGCCGAACTCCGGCGGCGGCGGCGCCGCAGACTCTGGGTCTGGCACCACTGACAGCGTTTCGGCTGGCGACGCCAACACCCCCGGGGCCGCTGGCTCGGCCACCCCGGCCGACCCCGCCGCTGCGGGCGGCCCCGCCTCCGGCCCGACCGCGACCGACCCCGGGGCCGACTCACCCGGCCCCGACGACCGGGCGGGAGGAGACGACTCGGCCGGACCGGACAGCGGCCGACCGACAACAACCAGCGCACCCTCCGGCACTGCGGGGACCACCCGGCCCCCGGCCTCCGGCGCCGCAGGTGGCCGCACCGGCCGCCCCCAAACTATCGCCCTGACCGGCGTCCTCGGCGGCTCCGCAATAATCGCCGCCGCCACAATCTACCTACGCCGCCGCTGGTCAAACCCCTAACCGCACCAGACGCAGAGCTCTCCCCCAACGCCACGCCCCGTAAACCCCGCGCCCGGTGGTCGGCATCGGGCGCGAAAACTGAGTAGAACTCAGCCACGGCGCCAGGCGCCATGTGCGCCATGTGCGGCGTGTGCGGCGGGGCGGCGAAATCTGAGTGACGCTCAGCCACGGCGCCAGGCGCCATGTGCGATGGCGGGCGAAAACTGAGTAGAACTCAGCCACGGCGCCAGGCGCCATGTGCGGTGGTCGGCGCGGGCCGGGCGGCATCGAGCGCGAAAACTGAGTGACGCCCGCACACGGCGCCAGGCGCCGCGTGCGGGCCGCCACGGGACGGGAGCAAGGTGTGTCCCCAAGTTTGAGACGAAAGGACCGTCCCCGGGTTTAGGGGGTGTCGGCCATTAGGGCTTCGTAGATGGCTTTGCAGGCTGGGCAGATGGGGAACTTTGAGGGGTCGCGGTTGGGGACCCAGACTTTGCCGCACAGTGCCACCACCGGCTTGCCGGTGACGGCCGAGGCGGCGATCTTGTCCTTGCGGACATAGTGCGCGAAGCGCTCGTGATCGCCCGGGTCGAGCCGCGTTTCCTCGCGTTCGAGCACCTCCGTGCCCATGGCCGGGCGGGCCGGCGAATCCGGCGCCGACGGTTGTTCGGGTGCGCCATGCGGTTGGCTCAAGCGGATACTCAGCATCCGCCCATTCTACGATCCGGCGACCGCCTTGACCGCGCGGCCGCAGGTGGTTCACCACGACGGCGGCACGGCGATCACGACACCCAGAGCCACGTAGGTCGGCTTTGCACGTTGGTCGCAAGAAAACTGGCCCGAACGGGCCGGGATCACTCGAAGTAGCCCAGCGCGACCAGCTGAAGTGCCACCTGATCGATTTCGGCGGCCGGGAGACGTCCGATGGGGTCTCCGCGCAGAAGGTCGCCTGGAGCCAGCTCGAATACCTGGGAGCACCGCACTGTCGACGGGACGTTGAGCCCAGCCTGTCGCCACCCGGCGATTCCCACATCGCCCGAGTTCGACGCTGGGGGACGACTCGTCGCTTTGGCGACGGCGATTAGATCCTCCTTGACGGCAACAACCAGCACCGGGCGGACCTTTCCTGTCTGCGGCCGGTCGGCGAAGCGAAGGTAGGCCAACCAGATGTCGAATGGGCGCGCCCGGCTAGAGGCTGTCATAGACCGAATCCTCGGGCGCTGCCCAGTCGGCGGGTAGCACCGCGTGGCCTGTGCCGGCGTCAATCCTGACAATGCCGGGCGCCGACCAGTCGAATGCCGGGCGCCCGGGAACTCTCAACGCGAACGGCAAGCCGCCTTCGGCGACAGATTGGTGGAGGAAGATCGTCACGGCGTCCGTCAGATTCAGGCCCCATCGCGCATACACGGCCGTGGCGGACCTTGGGTGTGCGTCACGTTTGTGGTGTGACGGGTTTAGGCGGCCTGGCGGTAGGTGTCTGGATGTTGGTCGGATAGCCAGACGAGGCCCAGCCGGTGGGATTGGTTGAGGACCCTGAGGGCC
>JAIROU010000278.1 GCA_031257375.1 Bifidobacteriaceae bacterium | reverse complement strand
TTGGCCCGCCAACCGGTCTTGGCGGCGCGCGGCGAGCGGTCCGGCGAATACATTCCGATCATGCGGATGTAGCCGCCGAGCAGGATCCACTTGATGCCGTACTCGGTCTCGCCGAGCCTCTTCGACCACAGGGTCGGCCCGAAGCCGACCATGTACTGCGACACCGGCACCTTGAACAGCTTGGCCGGGATCAGGTGCCCCAATTCGTGCCAGGCCACCGAGATGATCAATATGATCACGAACACGATCACCCCGAGGGCGGTGGCGGCGACAGAGGCCAATGTCATGCGTCGATTCCTTCCACAAGTCGGCTGGCGGCGGCCCTGGCCCAGGCGTCGGCCCCGGTCACCTGCTCCAGGATAGGGGTCGTTCCTGGGGCCAGGCCGGTCTGGAACGAATCGACCACGGACGCGACTGTGTCAACTATTCCCAGGTAGTTCAACCGCCCGGCCAAGAAGGCCGCCACGCAGACCTCGTTGGCGGCGTTCAAGACCACCGGGTGCAGCGGCGAGGCGCCCAGCGCCCGGCGGGCCAACTCGACGGCCGGGAAGGTCCGATTGTCGACCGGCTCGAAGCTCCACGCGGCGGCGGACGCGAAGTCGAGCCGGCCGGCCGCCCGGTCCGGGCGCTCGGGCCAGGTCAGGGCCAGGGCGATGGGAAGGCGCATGTCCGGCGGCGAGGCCTGCGCGATCACCGCGCCGTCGCGGAACTGGACCATCGAGTGAACGATCGACTGGGGGTGGACCACCACGTCGATCCGGTCCGGCGGGACGCCGAACAGCAGGTGGGCCTCGATCAATTCGAGGGCCTTGTTGACCAGGGTCGAGGAATTGATCGTCACCACCGGACCCATCGCCCAGGTCGGATGGGCCAGGGCTTGGGCGGGGGTGACCCCCGCCAGATCTGTGCGGGTACGGCCCCGGAAAGGACCGCCCGAGGCGGTCAGGATCAGGCGGTCGACCTCGCCCGGCCGCCCGGCCCGCAGGCATTGGGCGATGGCCGAATGTCCGAGTCGACCGGCACCAGCTGGTCTTCGCGCCGGACCGCGCCGGTCACCAGCGCCCCGCCGATGACCAGCGACTCCTTGTTGGCCAGGGCCAGGGTCGAACCGGCCGCCAGGGCGGCCAAGGTCGGCGCCAGCCCGGCCGCGCCGGTGATGCCGTTCAGCACCACGTCGGAGCCGATGGCGGCGGCCTGGGCGGCGGCGGACGGCCCGACCACCGTCTTCAAGCCGCCCGGCCAAGCCACGCCGGCGGCGGCGGCGGCTTGGCGGACGGCGGCGGCGGCATCGTCGTTGGGCAAGGCGACCACCGCCGGGCGCAACCGCGCGATTTGCGACACCAGTTCGGCCGGACGCGACCCGGCCGCCGCTAACGCCTCAACCCTGAAGCGGTCGGGGCGCCGCTCGATGACCTCGGCGGCCTGGCGGCCGATCGAACCCGTCGCTCCCAAGATGGTGACCGACCGCTTTTGCACTGGCCTATTCTCCCGCACTCGGCCAAACTAGACTTCCATGGGTTTCAATCGGTCCGAACTGGCCTCCGGCGAATACGTCATCTTCCACGCCCGCGCCCACTGGAAAGTCCTCGTCGCCCCGGTCCTCGTGGCCGTCGTGGCGGTGGTCTGCTGGCTGGTCTTCTGGGTCAAAGTCATCCCCGAGGAGGCCAAGTGGGACTGGCTGCGCTGGACGGTCCTCGCCATCTGCCTGCTGGCCGTGCTCATCTGGACGGTCGCGCCGTTCGTCCGCTGGGCCTGCCGGACCGACACTTTGACCAACTACCGCCTGATCTCGCGCGAGGGCGTCTTCAAGCGGACCGGCCGCGACATCCCGATGGACCGCGTCCACGCCGTCTCCTACCAGCAGGGCCTGATCGAGCGCCTGCTCGGGGCCGGCACCTTGAACGTCCAGACGGCCGCCCAGCAGTCCGATGTCGCCCTGGATGATGTCGCCCACGTCAAGCGCCGCCAGTTGCAGATCAACGAGCAGTTGCTGGACCGCGACTTCGAAGCCGTCCGGCCGGATTCGGCCGACGGCCGCGCCGCCGAAGACGCCTCCGGCCGCTTCGCCGACGACCGCGAGGACCGCTCCGCCGACTGATCCCAACCGGATCGATAGCGCCTACTGGCCCTGCGGCGCGGGTCTGGCCCCGCCGGGCGATGTTCCCGAACGGGAACACTCGGGTAGGCTGGGTCTGTGATTGTGAGCGCGGAGAGCCTGGGCGCGGAGGTTCGGCGCGCCCGTCGCGCGCAGTTCTTGACTCAGGCGCAGTTGGCCGCCCGCGCCGGGGTTGGACGTCGCCTGGTGGTCAGTCTTGAGGCGGGGCATCCGCGCGCCGAGTTGGGTAAGACACTGCAGGTGATGTCCGCGCTCGGACTAAGACTCGACGTCTTGGCCGCACCCTTCACTGTTGTAGACACCGAAACCGGCCCGGTGGCGTTCAGAACCGTGTCGCGGACCAGCGGACGGCCGATCTTTGTCCCCACCCGCTTATGGTCGCTCGGCGTGGAGCGGGCCACGGCGACGGTGACCCTGCCGCGCCGCGTCTACTGGTCTGGCGGGGCGGCGACCTTCAATCTCGCGGACCCAAACGACCGGGAATTGGCGTATCGAATCCTGCTCACCGAAGGCGGCCCCGGCGACATCGTGAGCTTTGTCGATGGCGGCCGCCTGGCTCAGATGTGGGACACCGCGCTATTGCCGCCAGACGTTCGACAGGCCTGGCAGCCGGCGGTTGACCAGTGGCGGCGCGCTACTGCGGTGGGCGCGGCGTGACCAGCAGTCCGTTCCTGACCGCGTGCCCAGACGGCTTTGCGGCCAGGACTAACACTTCGTCAAATCACCGGCATGGATTTCTCTGGACACAGTTGCGCCGACAGGCGGTGGCTGGGCGTGGCCTGCGCCGCCGCCCAGCTTGTCCGAAACCGTCCGCCGTCGGACGCCAGGCCCTGACGCCAGGCCCGGCCGGAAGTCAAACTGCGGCCGGAAACGGACGCCGCCCGCCCCCGCCCCGGTCGGGCGCACCGGAAAGGCCGCTCAAGTTTGCGGCGGCGCAAAGTGAGCGGACTTTCCGTGCCCCCCTGGTGGCCAGGACCGTCCGAAACCGGTCGCTATCCGACCCCGCCGGCAGGGCGCCCAAGGGCAAGTGCTGCCCGCGGCGGTCCACCGCCAGCCGCCTGCAACCCGGCAACCTGGCAACCTGGCTTTGCCCACGGCGCTGGGATGGTGGGGCTCTCACCGTCCGGCCGCAGTCGCGGCGGGGCTGGAAGGCGGCCGGACGGCATCGGGCAACGACCGGCGTGCGGGACGGCCCCGTCGCGTCGATAGCATTGAAGGCGCTTCCAGACCCCTCGGCGCGGTCGCGGTGCCGCCGCGGCGGGGCGCCAAACCAGAAAGGCCCCGACATGCAATCCAAGCCCTACCTGCGCGAACACCCGGACGCGAAGGGGTTCTTCGGCCCCTACGGCGGGGCCGAGGTGCCGCCGGAACTGGCGCGCGAGATGGAGAAGATCCACGAGGCCTACCAGACGATCGGCAACAGCCACGACTTCATCGTCAAACTGCGCGACATCCGCAAGCACTTCCAGGGCCGGCCGACGCCGGTCTACTACGCCAAGCGGCTGACCGAGGCGGTCGGCGGGGCGCGCATCTACTTGAAGCGCGAGGACCTCAACCACACCGGCGCGCACAAGCTCAATCACTGCATGGGCGAGGCGTTGTTGGCCTCCTACCTGGGCAAGAAGAAACTCATCGCGGAGACGGGGGCCGGGCAGCACGGCGTGGCGCTGGCCACCGCCGCCGCCTACTTCGGGCTCGAGTGCGAGATCCACATGGGCGAGGTCGACATCGCCAAGGAACACCCCAACGTGGTCCGGATGAAGATCCTGGGCGCGGAGGTGGTGCCGGTCTCGTTCGGCCAGCGGACCCTCAAGGAAGCGGTCGACAGCGCCTTCGGCGCCTACCTCGAAGACCCGGTCACGACCATGTACTGCATCGGCTCGGTGGTCGGGCCGCACCCCTTCCCGATGATGGTGCGCGACTTTCAAGCCGTGGTCGGGATCGAGGCCCGCGAGCAGTTCCAAGCCATGACCGGCTGGCTGCCGGATCACGTGGTCGCCTGCGTCGGCGGCGGCTCCAACGCCATGGGCATCTTCTCCGCCTTCATCGAGGACCCGACGGAGCTTTGGGGGGTCGAGCCGCTGGGCGTGGGCACGGCGCTCGGCCAGCACGCCGCCTCGCTGACCTACGGGCACGATGGCGACCTGCACGGCTTCCGCTCGGTCCTGTTGGAGAACGCCGACGGCACGCCGGCGGCCGTGCACTCGGTCGCCTCCGGCTTGGACTACCCCTCGGTCGGCCCGGAGCACGCCTATCTGAACAAGGTCCTGCTTCGCACGCACGCCGTCGGGGCCAGCGACGATGCCGCCGTCGCGGCTTTCTACCGCCTGTCGCGCCTGGAGGGGATTATCCCGGCGCTCGAGTCGGCTCACGCCGTCGCCTACGCCGTCGAGTTGGCCCAGCGCCAGCCCTACCAGTCGATCCTGGTCAACCTGTCCGGCCGGGGCGACAAGGACATCGACTTCGTCTATGAGAACTATCCGCCGGCGAACCAGGGCTGATCGGGCCGGTCTGGCGGCCTGACGCGAGATGGACCCGAACCGGACGCCCGCGCCCCGGCCCGTGGCCGGGGCGCGCCACAGTTGGCTGGCGCGGTCGCGGCGGGGGGCCAGGTTCGCGGCCTGGCTGAGCCTTGTGGCAGTCTTCGCCACCGCCGGCGGGGCCAGCGCGGGCTGGCTGACCAGCGACGCCGCCCGGCCGGCCGGGCAGACGGCCGCAGATGCGACCCCAGCTGGCCGGGCGGCATCGTCGTCAAAGTCTGCCGCCAGCCGCTCCGGGGCGGCCTTGTCGCGTTCTGCGACCGCCTCGCCAACGGCCCTGGGATCGGCGCCCGCCTCGGCGTCCGCGACCGGGTCTGGCGGGACCGCCGGCGCCGCCGGGTCGATCGAGGCCGAACTGGCCGGGGCGGTGGCGGCCGTGGAAGCCTCGTCCGGGGCGAGGCTGGGCGTGGCCGTCCTGGCGGCCGGGGGCGCCGCGCCGGTCAGCGCCGGTTCCTGGCCGACCGGCCACGCCTGGTCGACGGCCAAAGTGCCGGTGGCCATCGCCGCTCTGGCGGCCGACGGGTCGCCCGCCAACGACGCCTTGGCCGCAGCCGCCATCACCCTGTCGGACAACGCCGCGGCCGAGCAACTGTGGACCGGCCTGGGCGATTCGGACCAGGCCGGCTCGGCGGTTGACGCGGTCCTGCGCGAGGCCGGTTCCGCGACCGGCGTCCAGCGCACCCGGACCCGGCCGGAGTACACCGCCTTCGGGCAAACAACCTGGTCCTTGGCGGATCAGGCCGGTTTCGCGGCACGCTTCCCGGGCGGCCAAGCGGCCGACCGGGTCTGGGCTTTGATGGACCAGATCGACTCGTCCCAGTCTTGGGGTCTGGGCCGGTTCGCCGGCGCCCACTTCAAGGGCGGCTGGGGGCCGGACGACTCCGGCTACGTGGTCCGCCAGTTCGGCCAGGTGCCGGTCGCCTCCGGCTGCGCGGCGATCGCCATCGGCGGCTGGGCGCCCTCCTTCGAGGCCGGCACCGCCGCCCTGGACGGCTTGGCCCAGGCCCTGTTGGCCCTGTCCGACCGCCTCCCGGCCGGACCCTGCCGCTAACCCCCCCAGCCGCTTCCAGGGCAACTGAACACGGCGCACCTGGCGCCTGGCGCCAGGTGCGGGCCCCGCTAACAACCCGCCCACGGCGCGGGGCTAGATCTCTGACTCCTGGAAGGTTCGGACGCCGTAGGCGGGAGCTATCTGGTTGTTCCATTGGGCCACGAAGGCGGCCTTCCCAGCCGTCGCCGCCGTGTCGAAGGGGGCGGCGGCATCGTAGTGGGACTGCCCCGCCCCAGACGCGCAACCGCTCGACGCCTGCGCCTCGGCCCAAGCCAGATACGACTGGTCCGAGCCGAGCGAGGCCTCCAGGGCCGCCCGCAGCAGGTTCACCAGGACGACCCCGTCCGGCACCTTGTCAACCGGCGCCGAGTCGAGCGCGGTCAGCAACTCCTGGCGGTTCTGGGCGATCGCCGCCAGCGTGGCCACCTGCGTCGAAACCGACTGGCACTGGGCCACCGCCGTCACCGCCGGACCCAATTGGGCGCGGGCGGAGGCAGACTTCTCCAGGATCTCCACCAAGTATCGGACCTGGTCCTCGGCCGTGTCGGTGGGCGCCTGGACGCCGTAGGCCCCCTTCGCCTTCCCGGCCCCGCCGAATCCGCCCGCCCGGAAATAGTTCCCCGCGACCGAAACCTGGACCAGACCGTCCCCTTCGCCGAAGGTCACCAGGGCCGGGCTGCGGTAGGCGCAGACCCGGCCGATCGAATCGGCCTGGCCGCAGTAGCCGTCCGCGACGGTCCGCAGATCGCTCAGTTCGACCGGTTGGTCGGCGCCCTCGGCCAACACCGCCCAATCTGGCGTGGCGCTGTCCGCGCCGCAGATCAACAGCCAGCCGTCGGCCCAGGTCGACAGCGCTATGATCCGCGTTTCGGCCGGGCAACCCGGCATCGGGGCCGCCTGGCGGGGCGCCGTGATGGCGGGCGCGCTGGCGGCCAAAGACCAAGCCGAACTCGACAGATAGGCCGACCGCTCGGCATCGGCGGTGATAACCGTCACCAAAGCCCCCCAAAGCGAGCAGACCAGGCGCGCCGAATCCGCGAACTCGACCTCCCAACCGTCGGCGGTGAAAGTCAAGACCTCGGCCGTCAAGTCTTGCCCATCGCGTTCGGCCAGGACCGCGAAGCCCGCGTCCTGGGCCGCGCAAATCAACACCAGCCCGTCGGAGTACTCGACCCAGCTAATCGGCTCGAGCCCGCCCGGGCAGTCGGGCAGGCCGCCCGCCGGCAGGGCCTCGGCCGACGGGCGCCGGTCGCCCGGATCCCACCGGGCCACCCAGCCGTCGCCCTCCACGACCAGGTACTCGGCGGCGCCATCGGCGTTCAGCGGGGCCGACCGCACCATCACCCCTGATTCCTCCCACACGACCTCGCCGCCGGCCCCGAAGGCCCTGATCGAGGGCGTTTCAACACCGGGCGTGAACCCGGTGGAGACCAGGGCCGCCCCGCCGCCCAACTGATAGACATCGCGCCCGCAGGTGTGGGCACAAGGCATTCCTTCGCTGTTCTGCCACAACACCACGCCCGCGGCGATGTCGATCTGCCAGGCCGGGCCGGCCGCGCTTTCATCGCCGTGGGTCAAGGCGACCAGACTCAGCCCGTCCCAATCGCCCTCCAACGGCGGCCAATTTGCCTGCTCCAAGTCCACCGACCAGGCTTGCTCACCGGTCGCGGGGTCCACCGCCACGACCTGACCCGGCCCCGCCATCAGACCGAGGGCGGGTCTGTGCCCGCTGGCGAATTCAACTGGCACCCAGTCCGGGTCGCCCCTGACCAGCGTCACCGCGCGCCCGTCGCTGAGCTTGGTCTGAGCAGGAAAATCACCGCTGCCGTCCCGGCAGGCCAGGAGCGGCCCGGGCCACACGCTGGCCCGCGGGCACTGTTCAGGAGCCAGCCTGGCGCCGGTCTCCCAGTCGAACGCGGGCCCCCAAAAGCCGTCGCCCAAGGAGTCGCGGGTGGCCAGCACGCCGTCCACGACCTCGCCCGCGAACAGGTGGTCGCCGCCGCCGTCCACGCGCCACTTGACGGTTCCCGACTGGCCGACCCGCGCCACCAACGCCCGCTGGTCGTTGGCGAGGTAGTTCAGGGCCAGCAGATCGCCATCCGTGACTCTGCCCGCCGGATCACCCAGCAAAGCCAACTCGCCCCAGTCGGGCGGGTCTTCCTCCCGGCCGGTGGCCTCGTTCAAGAAGACATTTGGATAGTTCAGGCCCCCGGTGATCCAGCAGGTCACCGAATCGCCGAAGAGACCGTCGTCGCAGGAGTTCGAAAGCTCCCCGTCTCCTGGATAGTCCCAGCGGACCTGGCCGCTATCAGCCTCGACGGCGCGAAACTCGACTGCGGGGGACCCGTTTGGACCATCGGCGCCGATCTCGGCCAAGGTCATGATCAGGTCCCCGGCCGTGGACAGGTAGCTGGCGCCGTCCACCCGCCAGGCCTCCTCGTAGCCGCCCGCGAATGAGGCGCCCAGCGACGGAGGGTTGTTGACGACCAGTTCGGCCGCGTCGCGGTCGCGGTCGTCTTTGCCCGATGCCGCCGACCCAGGTTTGGCCTCCGAGCCGTCGCCGAGCAGGGCGTTGGCCGCGAACGCCCCACCGGCGCCCAAGGCTAGGGCGGCCGCCGCCGCGATGACCGCCTGCAGCCCGCGCCCGGGCCCGCCTCGGGCCGGGGCCCCGCCCGGCGGCCCGCTCGCCGCCGACGGACTGCTGCGGTTCAATCCGCAGCCCGGGCACAGGCCGTTGACGGGCGCCAGTGGCGAGCCGCAGCGTGGGCAAGCGTTCATGCGATGGCCTCCAAGTGTCAAGCGATCGCGCCCGGCTGCGGGCGCCGACCAACGGCTCATATCCTCCCACCAAACCCGCCTCGCGGCCGTTCACCAGGTGGGCATCCGCCGCCTGGAAGTGAGCCAGGTCACACCCGGGACGTAGCTTGGGGCGATGAACCCAGTCTGCTACGGCCCTGACGAACCGCCGCGAGGCCAGTCCGCCAACCGGCCCCGGCGCGGGCTGAAACCGCTTGACAGCTACCGGGTGCCGGATTACGCCACCGGCGCGCTGCCGGTCAGCCCGGTCGGCCGGGCCGCCCTGGCGGTCGCGCTGATCGGCCTGGTCCTGTCCCTGTTCCCGCTGATCGGCCTGCTCGTCGGCGTGCCCGCGGACGTCTGCGCCCTGGCCCTGGCCACCTGGGCGGCCCGGCGCGTCCGCCAAGGCCGCGAGCGCGGCCTGAACTGGTGCCTCCCGGCCGCCCTGATCGCGCTGGCGGCCATAGCCTTGGCCGTCTTCCTCAGTTCCCAGGAAATGATCATCCGCTGAACCCGCTGAAGAGCCCGGCCGCCGGGCGATCGCCAATCGGTTTCGCGGCCAGGCGTGTAGGCTTTGTATGCACTGCGAGCAGGAGGCGAGGGCGACGATGAACGAGACCATTATGATCCGGGGGGTTGACCCAGAGGTCAAGCGGCGCCTGCGGTTGCAGGCGGCGGACAATGACCGCTCGCTGACAGCCGAGGCCAGGTCGATCCTGACCGATGCCGTCATGGCCCCGGCTCGGGTCCCGGCACGATCCCTGGCAGACGTCTTCGGAGGCCTGACCGGTGTCTCCGACATCGACCTGGACGCCGTCCTGCCGCAGCGCCGCGTCGACCCGGACCGCAGGCTGGATCTGGCTTGAACTACCTGCTCGACACGAACGTAGTGTCCGAGCTGCGCAAGCTGGACAGCGGCCGCTGCGATCCGGGCGTGGCGGCGTGGGCGCACCGGGCCGACCGCACGCAACAGTACTTGAGCGTTGCCACGATTCGGGAGCTGTGGTCTGGCGCGCTGTTGATCGCCCGCCGCGATCAGTTTCAGGGTCAGCGGCTGGCCAACTGGGTGGGGGAGATCACGCAGGAGTTCCGCCACCGCCTG
>JAIROU010000266.1 GCA_031257375.1 Bifidobacteriaceae bacterium | reverse complement strand
CGGCCGGACCAGGCGCGCAACCGGAGCGCGCCATCCTCAACCGCCGCACCGGGCGGCAGGTGGCGGTCGAGAAGGCCGAGTTCGCCTTGGGCAGAGACCCGCGTTGGGCGGACTTCGCGGTCGAGGACAACTCGAACGTGTCATCGGCCCACGCCATCATCCGCCGCGTCGGCGCCCAACACTTCATCATGGACACCAACTCGACCAACCACGTCACCGTGAACGGCCGCCGCATCCCGCCCAACCAAGACGTGCCACTGGCCCCCGGCTCGATCTTCGTCCTAGGCGACGAAGAATTCGAGTTCATCTGACCCCTAAACCCGGGGACGGTCCTTTCGTCTCAAACCTGGGGACACTCCTTGTCAACCCGGGAACCAAAGATCCCCGGGGTTTCTGGTCGGCTTGGGGAAGGCGTCGGCGGGCGCTAGGGTGACTGGGTGCCGAACGAGCCCTTGGTCTTGGGGATCGAGACCTCCTGCGACGAGACCGGCGTGGCCCTGGCCCGCGGTTTTGAGTTGTTGCGGGACACGGTCGCGTCATCGGTCGAGGAACACGCCCGCTTCGGCGGGATAGTGCCGGAGGTCGCATCGCGGGCGCATTTGCAGGCTTTCGGGCCAACCCTCCAGGCCAGCCTCGACGCCGCCGAGGTCAGCCTGGCCCAGGTCGACGCCATCGCCGTGACGGCTGGCCCGGGCCTGGTCGGATCGCTGGCGGTCGGACTGGCGGCGGCCAAGGCCCTGGCCCTCGCGCTGGGCAAGCCGCTCTACGGCATCAACCACGTGATCGCGCACGGCCTAGTCGACCAACTGGTCCACGCCGCCTTTGACGGCCCGGTCTTGACGCTGGTCGTGTCCGGCGGGCACTCGTCCTTGCTCGTCATCGACGGCGCCGAGGTCCGCCAACTGGGCGAGACTTTGGACGATGCCGCCGGTGAGGCTTTCGACAAGATCGGCCGCCTGCTCGGGCTGCCGTACCCGGCCGGCCCGCTCATCGACCGGCTGGCGCGGGACGGGGACCCGGCCGCCATCGCCTTCCCCAGAGCCCTGACCCGGCCCCAGGACCTCGTCAAACACCCCTACGACTTCTCCTTCTCCGGCCTCAAGACGGCCGCCGCCCGCTGGATCGAAGCCGCCCGCGACGACGGGCGAGACATCCCCCTGGCCGATTTCGCGGCATCGTACGCCGAAGCCGTGGCGGACGTGCTGACCGCCAAAACCGTCGCCGCCGCCCGCGACGAGCAACTGGGCACGGTGGTGATCGGCGGCGGCTTCTCGGCCAACTCGCAACTCCGCGACAAGGCGGCCGAGCGCTGCGCGGCCGCCGGCCTGGACCTGCGCGTCCCGCCCATCAAGCACTGCACCGACAACGGCGCCATGATCGCCGCCGCCGGCGCCCACGCGATCCGGCACGGCCTGTCCCCCTCCAGCCTCACCATCGGAGCCGACTCAGCCCTCCCCCCAACCCGCCTGGTCGCCTGACCTGGCTAAACCTGGGGACGGTCCTTTCGTCTCAAACTCGGGGACACACCTTTCCCGGCCAAGAGACGGTCCGACGGGTCTGTCGATCCCTACCCGCCGCCCGGGCGGTCCGCCGCCAACTCGCGGACGAGCGACGCCACGACGGCCCCCAAGTCGCCCCCGTGCCGCTCGGCCACGGCCCGCTGGCGCTGGTAGGACGCCCCGACCGCGACGAGCGCGGGAATGCGGCCCAATTCGTCCAGGCAGTCCAACCGCGCCGCCACCGGCTCCAGGCGGGCCAGGACCTCCGGCAAATGCTCGGTCACCAGTTGCTCGTCCCCGGCGCGGTTGAGAATGATGATGGCGTCCAAGCCGTAGCGGGCCGACCGCCACTTGTTCTCCTGGACGAACCAAGTCGGCATCGTCGGCAGTTCCCGTCCCTCGTCCAAAAGCCCCGAGAACTCCTCGACCAAGCACTGGACCAGGGCGGACACCGCCGCGACCTCGCCCAGCGTGGGCAGCGAGTCGCAGACCCGGACCTCGACGGTGCCGAAACGGGGGGCCGGTCGGATGTCCCAGCGGATCTCGTTGAAGACGTCGATCACGCCGGTGTGGAGCATGTCTCCGACGTAGCCCTCAAGCTCCGACCACTGGTCGAACTGAAAAGGCAGCCCGGCTGTGGGAAGCTGCTGGAACAGCAGCGCCCGGTTGGAGGCGTACCCGGTGGCCGCCCCGCCCCAGTAGGGCGAGGAAGCGGACAGCGCCTGCAGGTGCGGCACATAGCAGGCCAGCGCCCGCATGATCGGCAAGACCTTGCGCCGGTCCTCCACCCCGACGTGCGTGTGCACGCCGTAAATCACCATCTGCCGCCCCCACCACTGCGTGCGGTCGACCAGCCGCAGATACCGCTCCTTGTTGGTCACCCGCTGGCCCTCCCAGCGCGCGAACGGATGGGTCCCGGCCGCCATCAGATCGACCCGCAGCGGGTCGGCCGCCGCCCGGATCAACTCGACCCGCCGGGCGATGTCCGCCACCGCCTGCCGGACGGTCCGCGACGGCTCGGACGCCGCCTCGACCGTGTTGAGCAGGAACTCCTGCAGAATCCCCGGATGGGGCCGCCCGTCCGGCGTCCGGACCGCCTCCAAAATGGTTTGCGCGACCTGCCGAAGGTCGCCGGAGTCGCGGTCGACCAGCGCGAGCTCCCATTCGATCCCGACCGTGGAGCGCGGAGAATCGGCGAACGGGAGTCTCATGGGGCGTCCTCCTCAGTCGGCAGGGGTTGGGCGATCACCACCGATTGTCGCGCACCCAGCCGCGTCAAGATGACCACGGCCGTCCGCCCGCCTTTGAGGTTTAGGCGTTTGCGCAGTTCAGCCGGGTCGACGGCGGTGCCCCGCTTCTTTACAACGACTTGCCCGATGCCGTGCTCCCGCAGATACGCCCGCAACCGTTTGAGCCCCCACCCGAAGGCGTCCTCGACCCGGTAGCCGGTCAAGAATGGGTTCTGGCGCGCTTCCACGTCCGCTGTGACATAGGCGATCCGGCTGTTCACCAGCGTCGGCGGGCTTGCCGCAGGGCCCAGCGTGGCGGCCGCCTCCGCGATCAGTGAGGCCCGGATGACGGCCCCGTCCGGCTCGTAGATGAACTCCCGCAGCGGCCCGACCCCCAACTTGCCGCCGCCCGACTGGCCGCCCGCCGGATCCGAACTGGCGGCGCGGACTGGGCGGACGGCATCGGCGGCCGTGGCAGGCGCGGCGCCGGGCTGGGCGCCGGGCGGGTCTGGACCGGCGACGGGCGCGCTCTGGTCGGCGGCGGGCGGCGAGTGGTGGCTGGCCGGCGGCGGCCCGTCAGCTTGGTGGAGCCGATGAGCGCGGCCCTGGCGAATGACCAAGGCGGCGCGATGGGGGCCGGTCGGCGGACCGGCGGCGCGGCGGCGGGTGGCGGGGGAGCGGAGAGGCCCGAACCAGAGCCCGGCCTCGACCACTTGCCCGTCCACGGACACCCACTCGGCTTCGGCCTCGGCCGGGATCGCCCGGTGGGGTATGCCGGGCGCGACCTTGACGCCGAGCGGGCGGTCGCGGGCGAGTTCGAGTATCCGGCCCAGCGGCGGGTCGTAGGCCTCCGGATCGGACACGCGCCGGCCGCTGGCGGTGCGCCGCGACGGATCGGCGAACAGGGCCTCCGCCCGCTTGATCTCGCGTTCGGCCGGCGGGCTGAGGGAATCGGCGGTGACCACCCGCGCCTCCGGGAAGGCGCTCAGATTGACCCGCGCCACCGCCGCCGTCACCGGGTCGCGCTCGTAGACCGTCACCCGCAGGCCCAGCCCGGCCATCGCCAGGGCGTCCGCGCCAATCCCACCGGTCAGATCCACCACGCGGTCAACGGCGGCGTTCAGATAGCGCTCGGCGTGCCGGGCGGCCACCTCCAAGCGGCTCGCCTGCTCCAACCCCTTGTTCGTGAATAGCATCTGACCTGCGAATTGGCCGAACTTGGCGCGAGCCTTGGCCCGCAGGCGGCTCTGGGTCAGGGCGGCGGCGGCCAGCTTCGAGCCGACCCCGCGCCGACGCAGCCCCTCCAGCACCTTGATGGCCCCGCCCGAGTCGTATTCGGGCAACTCGGCCAGCAGACGGCGGCCCTGCTCGGAGACCAGCAGGGCGACATCTTCCAGGTCCATGCTGCCAGCCTACGGCCCACCCGGACGGGGGCGGCCCGACCGGCCCGTCCCCGCCCCGCCGGGTGTTCGCCAAACCGGGGCCAAGCCCGGTCGGCGCTGACGGCATCGTCCCCTGCAGACCGGCTGCGGCGGCTCTTGAGCGGGCCTGCCCGGCGCTTCGGCGCTCCGAAACCGGGCCGGCCGCGTTCCCGTGTGCGGCGCGTAACCCCAGGCCGGCGCCGTCAGCTCGCAGGGCGCCTGCGGGTGGGCGGGGTGGATTGGGGTTGGAACGTGGGTGGCGCAGGCCGGCGCCGTCAGCTCGCAGGGCGCCTGCGCGGGAGCCGGGCATAGACCCAGCAACCCAGGCAGAAGCCGAACGCGGACTCAAGCAGGGCGCAAACCGCCAGCACCGCCGCCAGGGCGGTGGCAGTTGGCGGGCTGATCCAGACGACGGCCGCGGTCACGGCCGCCAGCGCCAGGCCGATCCGGGCGGCGAAGACCTTCGGCGCCGCGTCGACCGGCCGACGCGGCGCGTCGAAGGCCGAGCCGATGCCCCGCGCCAAAGTCGCCAGCGGGCTGTACTTCGGCTCGGCAAAGGCTCGGAGCGCGAAGTCGGCCGCCAGCAGGGCGCTGATCAGGCTCGGAGCCAAGGGTCCGCCCAGCCAGGCCAACGCGCCCACCGCGACAGCCGCCAGAAAAGTCAGTCCGGCCACAATCCGGGCGGTCGTGTTGTCACGCTGCGTGCCAGAGATCGGGCACGAGAAGTCGATTGGCATGGTTTCCTCCTGCGGTTGCGGGCGAGCCTACGCCGAGGCAGCGGCGCGCGCCGCCACTGTTAAGGAGCCATCAATGGTGACACTGCGATGCGGCGTCGGTCTGACCCGAAAGTGGAACGCAACCGCAAGTCAGCGGGCCGGGACAGTTGGTGCCTGGCACTGGGCGTCCCGCCCACTTTCCGGGATGGCGGCGCCCGCCTGCAGGCGGGCTGGAAGACTTTTGTGCGTCTGGCGAAATCTGGGTCGGTTCTTGGCGCGTTTCTGTGGCGGGCACCCGGCGCGTTTGCCGAGTGGCAGGGGGATTCGGCGTCTCAAAGGCCGCCGGGCACACCTGGGCGCGCCGCCAGTCGTCTTCATCCGCAGTCCCAGCCGGGAGCTCGTGCGGCGCCACCCGCGCGGCGACGCAGATCGGCCAAAGTCATGCCACACGCCCGGGCGTGATCAGCGTAGAATCTCAGGCGATGGCCAACCCGGTGGAGCCCGGCCCAATGCGGTCGCGGACAAAGGTCGGCGCCCTGTTCGGGGGCCGCGCAGCGGGGGGCCGTTCCATAGTCGTGTTCTAACAGAAATGCTGGTCAAATGGGCAAGAGAGTTCTCCGGCGGAGTTTCGCCGCCGCCGCCGTCAGTGTGGTCATGGCTTCGGCGCTGGTCGGCTGCGGCGAAGATAAGAAGTACGACATAGGCCCGATCTTCCCCCTCACCGCGGACAAATGCGAGAAGTACAACGGTGAAAAGGAGGGCGAGGGGCTCACCGAATCGTGCTGGGTGGGCAAAGAGGACTGCGAGCGGGCGGCGGCGGACTGGGCCGAGGCTATGGAAAACGTGCCCGACGCCATTGTGTTCACCTGCCCAGAATAGAAACTGAACCGGCCGGGCAGTGTAAGCAGCCCCCACCGCCGCCCAAGGCGCACCGCCCCAGCAGGAGTCGCCGGAGTCGGCCGACAGCCCCTCACAGCGCGACGGTTCGTCCCGCCGCCAAAGCTGTGGCGGCGGCATCGGCCAATTCGAGGGCGGCCACCCCGTCGTCCATGGACGGACTGGCGGGCCGGCCCGTCCGCAGGGTCTCGATGAAAGCGGCCAACTCGGCCCGATAGGCCTGCTCGTAGCGCTGGATAAAGAAATCCTCGAAGCGGGGACCGGCGTCCGTGGCCCCGGCCAGCGTGGTGATGGTCGAGGTTGGCGCTTGGTTGGCGGCCTGGAGCATGCCTTCGGCGCCGAAGACTTCGAGGCGCTGGTCGTAACCGAAGGCGCAGCGGCGCGAATTGACGATGCAGGCGATGGCGCCGGAGGCGGCCCAGAGCATGAGCATGGCGCCGTCCCGGTCGCCGGCCGCGGCGATGGCGGGATCGATGACGTTTTGGCCCGCGCCGGCCACTCGCACGATCGGGCCGAGCATGAAGCGGGCCATGTCGAGGTCGTGGATGGACATGTCGCGGAAGATCCCGCCCGAGGCGGGCAGGTAGTCGGCCGGGGGCGGCGCCGGGTCGCGCGAGACGATGACGACTTGCTCGACCCGTCCGATCACCCCGGCTCGGACGCGCTCGCGGATCTGGGCGAAGGTCGGGTCGAAGCGCCGGTTGAAGCCGATCATGACCCGGCCGCCAGCCGCCTTGACCTGGTCGGCGCAGGCCCGGGCGCGGCCCAAGTCCAGGTCAACCGGCTTCTCGCAGAAGACCGCTTTGCCGGCTCGCACGGCCGCCAGGATCAGGTCGGCGTGGGTCGGCGTGGGCGAGGCGATCAGCGCCGCGTCGACCGCCGGATCGGCCAAACAGGCGGCGGCGTCGCAGGCCACGCGGGGTCGGTCGCCGGGGAGGGAGCCGGCCAGGGATTCGGCGGCCGGTCGCGCCGGATCGACCAGCCAGGCCAGTCGAGCGTCCGGGCGGGCGGCCACGTTGCGGGCGTGGACGGCGCCGATCCGCCCGGCGCCGATAACAGCGAGGACGACGGCCGAGTCGAAGTCCATGGCGTTGCCCCTGTCATAGCAGTTTCATGCGGACATCAAATTGTATAGACAACGCGCCCCTTCCGGAGCCGCCCCCTTCCGGCCCTGCCCCCTTCCGGAGCCGCCCCCTCCAGGCCGCGCCCCCTCCCGGAGCCGCCGCACCTGTCCGATGCGGTGCCGACCGCCCGCCGACCCGGCCCCAGAAATCGGACTCAAAAGGCCGAAGCCGCCGCGAGGTTGTGGCAGTCTTGTCTTGGCCGAAATCGCGTCGGCGGAGACGCGGCCGGCCAGCCCGTCTACGAGAACCTAGCGACCGAATCAGGAGGCGCACCGATGGCGCAGGCAACCCCGACCGGGAGATTTCGGGTGGTGGTGGTCGGCTCGGCCAACGTCGACCTGGAAGTGCGGGTGCCGCGCTGGCCGGACCCCGGCGAGTCGGTGGTCGTGAGCACATCCGAGCGGTTCCCCGGCGGCAAGGGCGCCAACCAGGCGATCGCCGCGGCCAAGGCCGGCGGCGTGGCGACGGCCCTGATCAGCGCCTGGGGGGCGGACGCGGACGGCGCCCTGCTGGAGAGCTTCGTGCGCGAGGCCGGGGTCGACACCAGCGCGGTGCGGGCGGTCGACTGCCCAACCGGCATGGCCATAGTGATGGTCGACCCGCTCGGCGCCAACGTCATCACAGTTGTTGCCGGGGCCAACTCGCGGGTCGAACTCGCCCCCAAGGACCTCGAGATGATCGCCACCAGCCGGGTCGTGCTGACCCAACTCGAGGTTCCCGTGCCGACCGTGGTCAAAGCCGCCCAGGCGGCGAGGGCGGCTGGCGCCATCTTTGTCCTGAACGCGGCCCCGATGGTGGAAATCCCCGCCGAACTGCTGGCCAACGTCGACGTCCTGGTGGTCAGCCAGCATGGGGCCAGGGAGCTGGCCGCCCAGCACTTCGGCATGTACCCATCCGACGACGGCCCGCTCCTGAGCGCCTTGCAACGCCTGGTGCCGTCCATCGTGATGACCAAGGGCGCCGAGGGCTCGGTCGTGGCCCAAGCCGGCCAGGATCCGGAGGTCGTCCACGCCCTGCCGGTCGAGCCGGTCGACCACACCGGCGCCGGCGACACGTTCAACGGCGTGCTGGCGGCCCGGCTGTCTCAGGGCGCCGCCCTGGGCGAGGCGGCCCGCGCCGCCACCGCCGCAGCCTCTATCTCGCTCAACCGCCCGGGCGCCGGCCCCTCCATCCCGACCGCCCGCGAGGTCGCCCGAGCCCTCGCCACCGGCCAAGTCCCGCCCATCGACCACCCGGACAACCCCTCGAACAAGGACCACTCTTAGCACTCGGCTTGACCGAGTGCTAACTGCGGCATAGAGTGGTTGCTGCTCGGCCGCCTGGCCGGGCAGCCCGCATGTGAAACCAGGCTGTGGCACCGCGACGGCACGGGCTGGCGAACTGAGGGCATGCCATCCATTGTGAAACTTCTAGATCGCGAAAGGGAGGTCCGCAGTGTCGGTCTCCATCCAACCGCTCGAGGACCGGATTGTCGTGACGCCGATTGAAGCGGCTGCCCAGACAGCTTCCGGCATCTACCTACCTGACACGGCCAAAGAGAAGCCCCAAGAGGGCGAGGTCGTCGCCGTCGGCCCAGGCCGGATCGACGACAAAGGCAACCGCGTCCCCCTGGACGTGGCCGTCGGCGACAAAGTCATCTACTCGAAGTACGGCGGCACTGAAGTCACCTACGGCGAGGTCGATTACTTGATCCTGTCGGCCCGCGACATCTTGGCGAAGGTCGTCTGACCAGGTCAAGCGCTTAGCGGCAAAGCCCTCGTCGGAACCGGGCAACTGGTCCCGACGAGGGCTTTGCACACCCCAGAGCGGTCTTTTCCCCGCAGACAACGACACCACTCGGCCCGCCCAGGTGGCAAGTCCAGCGCCCGATGCCGTCCATCCGCCCAGCGATCACAGCCCCGGGTTCCAAACCCCGCGCGATGCCGTCCGCCCGCCCCGGCCCCCCCAGGCCTCAGGCCAAACGGCCCGCCCGGCAGGTGCCCCCCGCGGCCCCGCTCAGTAAGCGACCGTGAAGCGGGCGCGTCGGTGGGCCGGTCGCTCGATCTCGTCAAGAACAGCGTTGGCGAGGTCCCCGGCCGAGATGTAACTGTTGCCGCCCGCGTCGGCCAGCACCACATCGCCGCCGACCCGGTAGCGCCCCAGCGTCTGGCCGGGCGCGAAAGCGCCAAAGCCAGAGGCGGGCGAGACCGCGAACCAGTCCACTCCCGCCGGCGAGGCCTTGAGGTCGGACAAGACCTCGGCCATCTCGTCAGCCTCGGGTTTGAAGGCGGCCGGGAAACTGGGCAGGTCGGCCAGCCTGGGCCCGCCCGGCTCGGTGAACAGCGAGCCCGCCCCCAGCACAACGGCCAAGCGGAAACCGAGCTTGTCGGCCAAGCCGATGAGCTGAGCGTTGACGATCCTGACCTGGCCCAGCATCGGACCGCGCGGCGACAACGCCGAAACCACCGCGTCGCTTTCCCCGGCCACCGATTCGAGGAAGACCGGCTCGGTGACCGAACCGCCGAGGTAGGCGACGTCCGGAAGGCGGTGCGCGGCATCGGGCGCCTTCCGGGCGACGGCCCTGACTTGGTGGCCCCGGCGGGCGGCCTCGGCGGCGATGGCGGACCCGGCGTAACCGGTCCCGCCCAAGACTGTGATTCTGGACATGGGTACCTCCTGAATAGTCGCGCGAAGTCCCAGCCAATCTACAGCGCCGGGCCGGGGCGGGTGTCATAGTTAAGGACCATGGAGTACGTCTCGACGCGGGCCGCGGGTGGCCCAGGGCTGCCGTTCGCGGACATTTTGCTGTCCGGCCTGGCGCCCGATGGCGGCCTCTATCTGCCCGAGCGGTATCCGGCGGTCGATCGACGCCAGCTGGACCGGTGGCGTGACTTGCTGGTCAGCCGGGGCTACGCGGCCCTGGCGGCGGAAATCCTGAAACTGTTCGCCCCCCAATACCCGCCGGGCGCGGTCGATAAGCTGACGGCCGCCGCCTACACGGCCGAGGCCTTCGGCAGCCCCGAAATAGTGCCGGTCGACCGCCTGGCCGGGACCGATCTCTGGCTGGCTCACCTGTCGAACGGGCCGACCGCCGCCTTCAAGGACATGGCCATGCAACTGATCGGCCCGCTGTTCGAATACGAGTTGGACCGGCGCGACACCTGGCTGACCGTCCTGGGGGCGACTTCCGGCGACACCGGCTCGGCCGCCGAGCACGCCCTGCTCGGCCGCGACCGCGTCAAAGTGGCCATGTTGACGCCGCGCGGGCGCATGACTCCGTTCCAACAGGCCCAGATGTTCTCGATCAACGACCCGGCGATCGCCAACCTGGCCGTCGACGGCGTCTTCGACGATTGTCAGGACCTGGTCAAAGCCGTCAACCTGGACGCCGATTTCAAAGCCAGATGGCACATCGGGGCGGTCAACTCGATCAACTGGGCGCGCGTGGTCGCCCAAGTCGTCTACTATTTCGCGGCCTATTTCCGAACCGGCTGCGAGCGGGTCTCCTTCGCCGTCCCGACCGGCAACTTCGGCAACATCTTGGGCGGCCACGTCGCCCGCGCCATGGGCCTGCCGGTCGATCGCCTGATCCTGGCCACCAACGAGAACAACGTCCTGCACGAGTTTTTCGCCACCGGCGTCTACCGCCCGCGCCCCCCGCGCCAGACCTTCGAGACCTCGAGCCCGTCGATGGACATCTCCAAGGCCTCGAACTTCGAGCGCTTCGTCGCCGACCTGCTCGGCCGCGACGGCGCCAAGGTGGCGCACCTGTTCGGCGCCGAGCTGCCCGGCCGGGGCTTCTTCGACCTCAGCGGCTCGGCCGCTTTCGCCGCCGCCGGCCGCGACTTCGGCTTCGTCTCCGGCACGTCGACCCACCAAGACCGCTTGGCCGTGATCCGGCGGCTGTGGTCGGCCCACGGGGTTTTGATCGACCCCCACACCGCCGATGCCGCGCACGTCGCCTTGGCCGCGCGGGTGCCGGGACCGGTGATCGTGGCCGAGACGGCCCTGCCGGTCAAGTTCGCCCAGACGATCGAGGAGGCGATCGGGGCGCCCCCGCCGCTGCCGGACCGTTTCGCCGGCCTGCTCGAGGCCCCCCGCCACGTCATCGACCTGCCCAACGACCCGGCCGCCCTGAAAGCCTGGCTGGCCGCCTGGCTCGGCGCCGCCGGCCGGGGGATCTCGCGCCCGGGAGGTCCGGGGCGTTAGGCTCTAACGTGGCAGAACACGATCAAGAAGGGGCAGCGACATGGGATTGATCCGCGCGGCGGTCGGGGCGATCGGCGGCACACTGGCAGATCAGTGGCTCGACGCCATCGGCGTGCCGGAACAGCTGGTGAAACAGGACACTTTGCTGGTCAAAGGCGCGCCGCTGCGCCACGACTCGCGCAGCTCCAACACCAAGGGCACCGACGAGGTGATTTCCAACGGCAGCCGGATCGTGGTGCCGACCAACATGAGCATGCTGCTGGTCGACGGCGGCCAGGTGGTCGACGTGACGGCCGAGCCGGGCTACTACACTGTCGACAACGCCTCCCAGCCGTCGGTCTTCGTCGGCCAATGGGGCGATTCGATCCGCCAGGCCTGGGAGCGCTTCAAGTTCGGCGGCGCCACGCCCCAGCAGCAGCGGGCGCTGTTCATCAACCAACGCGAGATCAGGGACATCAAGTTCGGCACCAAACAGCCGATTCAGTACTTCGACACCTTTTACAACGCCGAGCTGTTCCTGCGCGCGTTCGGCTCTTTCACCATCGTGATCAACAACCCGGTGCTGTTCTTCGGCAACGTGTACGACAAGTTCGCGGCGCGGGTCAACTTCTCCGACATCCACGACCAATTCCTGGGCGAGTTCATGGCCAAGCTGACCACCGCCATCGCCCAGCTTTCCGGCCAGGGCGTCCGTGTCAGCGCCGTCCAGCAGCATCAGGATTTGCTGTCGCGCTCGATGGCGGACCTCTTGGACGACGACTGGACCCAGGGCCGCGGGATCGAGATCAAACAGGTGGCGGTCGAATCGGTGAGCTACACCGACGAGTCGCGCGAGCTTATCAACCTGC
>JAIROU010000191.1 GCA_031257375.1 Bifidobacteriaceae bacterium | reverse complement strand
AACCCTGGGGACGGTCCTTTTGTCTCAAACTTGGGGACAGACCTTTGTCAAGACAAAGGTCTGTCCCTCGGTTTGAGACAAAAGGACCGTCCCCGCGTTTACTGGGGCGCGGGGATCAGCACGTCGCGGACCAGGGCGTCGAGTCCGGCGTCAGCTTCGAGGAACTGGCGCAGGGTCTTGCGGGTGGCGCCGAAGGCGTCGAACTCGCCCGGCGCCAACCCGTCCGGCTCGTAGGCCCGGCGGAACTCCGGCACCCGGCCGAGCAGGGCGTCCACGATCCGCGGTTCGACCGGCAAGTCCATCCGGGGCGCCAAGTCGAGGTCGTTGTCGTTGATCAGGACCTGCCAGCTGAACGGCGGCGAGACCACCACGTCGCCGCCCACGAACTCGGTCAGGTGCATCACATTGCGGAAGGCGGCCGACAACAGCCGGGCCCGCAGGCCCAACTCCTGAAAGACCCCGTAAGCCCGCTTGAACGCGGCCACGCCGGCCCACTCCAAGTAGCCCGGGTCGATCGCGATGCGGTCGCGTTTGACCACGTCGCGCATCCAATCGTCCAACCGGCCGACCATGATGGTGACGACCGGCCCCATGGTCGAGGTGTCCAGCCCGGCCGCCTCGCGGCGCCTCAGCCCCCGCTCGATCGCCTGACCGGTGGCGACGGCCTGGGCGACGGTGAACGAGACCGTCACATTGACTGAGACCCCCCGATAAGTCGCCTCCTCGATCGCCTCCAGCCCGACCGACGTGGCCGGGATTTTGACGATGATGTTCGGGGCCAAGCCGGAGAAGTGTTCGGCCTGGTCGGCCAGGGCCTGGGCGTCGCGGTGCAGGCGCGGGTCGGTCTGCACCGACAGCCGCCCGTTGCGTCCCCGATCACGCTCGAAGGCCGGTTCGAGCAGTTTGGCCGCCCCGACCGAGAGCTCCTCGACGGCTTTCCAGCCCAGCGCCGATTCGGTGGCGGTCGGATTGGCGGCGGCCAGTTCGGCCAGCCGCGCCCGCCAGCCCGGCCGGTCGGCCGCGATGCAGGTCAGGGCGATGACCGGGTTGCAGGTCGCGCCCACGGCGCCCCAACTGATCGCCTGGGCCAACTCGCGCGGGTCGGCCGAGTCATTCCACAGCGCGGTCGGTTGCGTCCGGGTCATTTCCAGCAGCGGACTGGCCGCCGCGACGAATCTACTGGTCATCGAAGTCCTTCTGGTTTGTCTTGATTTGGTCGGCCCGGCCCGCCCGGCCGGCGCCGAGGCGCGGCCAACCGGCGGACCGGCGGTCTGGCTAACAGCCGTCCGGCTGGGGTTCGGGCGGACTGCCGGACGCGCCGCTCGAGGCGCCGCCGCGCCCGCCGCCGCGCCCGCCACCCGGCGGCCCGATCAACGGCCGCTGCCTGGTCTTGGCGGCCTCGTACTCGGCCCGCGCCCGCCGGGTCGACTCAAGGGTCGAGACCTCCGCCACCGGCACGTCCCACCACGAGTCGCTGGGCGGGTTCGGCCCCTCCAAGTCGGTCTCGATATAGATCATGACCGGCCCGGCCGCCGCCACCGCCCGCCGGTAGCAGTCCTTGAAATCTTCGACGGTGCGCGCAAGCAGCACCTCCAAGCCCCAACTGGCGGCGTTCGCGGCGATGTCGACCGGCATCGGCGGCCCGTCCAAACGCCCGGTCCGGGGGTTCCGCCGCCGGTACTTGGTGCCGAAGCGCTGCGAGCCGTGGGACTGGCTGAGCGCCCCGATCGAGGCGAAACCGTGGTTCTGCAACAACACGAAGATGACCTTGACGCCCTCCTGGACGATCGTCGCCAACTCCATCGGCAGCATTTGGTACGTCCCGTCGCCGACGATGGCGACGACATCGTGCTCAGGCACGGCCATTTTCACGCCCAAAGCCGCCGGTATCTCGTAACCCATGCAAGAGAAGGCGTACTCGACGTGGTACGACCGCGAATTGGAGGCCCGCCACAGGGCCTGCAAGTCGCCGGGCATCGACCCGGCGGCGTTGACCAGCACGTCATCGGGACCCATCAGTTCGTTCAGGGCGCCGAAAATCTCGGTCTGGGCGGGCGCCGGGCCGTGGCCCAGGTGGTAGCAGCGGTCGGTGATCCGCGCCCAGGCCGCGCGCTCGGCCGCGATCCGCTCGGCGTAGGCCCGGCCCACCCGGTAATCGCCCAGCGCCCCGGTCAACGCCTCGATGGCGGCGCGGGCGTCCGCCACCACCATCAGCCCGGCCTGTTTGGCGGCGTCGAAGGGCGCCACGTTGATGTTGACGAAGCGCACGTCGGGATTTTGGAATTGGGTGCGCGATGCCGTCGTGAAGTCCGAATACCGGGTTCCGATGCCGATCACGACGTCGGCCTCGGCCGCCAGGTGGTTGGCGGCGTGGGCGCCGGTCGCCCCGACACCGCCGACCGCCTGCGGGTGGTCCCAGTTGATCGCGCCTTTGCCGGCCTGGGTGTCCGCCACGGGGATGCCGGTGGCGGCGGCGAAAGCCCTGAGTGCGGCATCGGCCTCTGAATAGACAACGCCCCCGCCGGCCACTATGAGCGGTCGCTTGGCGGCGCGGATGATGGCGGCCGCGCGGTCGAGTTGGGCCGGGTCGGCGCCCGGGCGGGCGATGTGCCAGACGCGGCGGTCGAACAGTTCGGCCGGCCAGTCGAAAGCCTCGGCCTGGACGTCTTGGGGCAGGGCGATGGTGACGGCCCCGGTCTGGACCGGGTCGGTCAGCACGCGCATGGCCCCCATCAGCGCCGCGATCAGCTGCTCCGGCCGCTCGACGCGGGCGAAGAAGCGCGACACCGGTCTGAAGCAGTCGTTGACGGTGATGTCGGGGCTGGCCGGGTCCTCCAGTTGCTGGAGCACCGGATCGGGCGCGCGGGTGGCGAAGGTGTCGCTGGGCAGGATCAGCACCGGCAGGCGGTTGGTGGTGGCGAGGGCGGCGCCGGTCACCATATTGGCCGCGCCCGGCCCGATTGACGAGGTCGCGGCCATGGTGGCGCGGCGCTTGGAGGCCTTGGCGAAGGCGGCCGCGACGTGGACGGCGCCCTGTTCGTTGCGGCCGAGGTAGTACTCCAGCTTGTCCTCGTCCGGGGCGGGGTCGACTTCGTTCTGGAGCAGGGCCTGGCCCAAGCCGCAGACATTGCCGTGCCCGAAGATTCCGAACACGCCCTCGATCAGCCGCTGTTCCTGCCCGTCGCGCTCGGAGTATTGCCTGGCCAGGAACCGAACCACGGCCTGACCAACGGTCAGCCGGACGGTCTTCGACCGCTCAACCTGGTCCATCGCCGGCCACCCCCCTTCAAACTCAGCCGCCTGGTCGCTCAGGAACAGTAACACACTTTGACCGAATGTCCTAACATGCATTCCAGGAATCCGCTCCCCGCAAACCCCACCCAGTAAACCAGGGGACGGTCCTTTCGTCTCAAACACGGGGACACACCCTGTAAACCAGGGGACGGTCCTTTCGTCTCAAACACGGGGACACACCCTGTAAACCAGGGGACGGTCCTTTCGTCTCAAACACGGGGACACACCCTGTGTCATGGCGAGAGCCGCCGGGCCTGTTTTCAAGGTGGCGACGCGAACCCACGCGCGTCCAACCTCGGAGTGACTGCCGGTCGCGGCTCGCGGCGTAGACTCGCGCCCGTGCCAAACCCAACCGGAGGCGGTTTAGATGACCATTAAGGACTTGGCGGCGCGGCCGACGGCACAGCTGGCGGCACTGCTGGCGGCGCTGCTGACCGTGCCAATGGCCTTCCTGACAGGGTGTTCCGGTGACGGGGATGGCGCAACCTTGGCGACCGACGCGCCGACTTCTCCGCCCGCCGCCGCCACGGCCCCCGGCGGCGGCGCCGAGGCGCCGGTTTCGGATGATGACGCGCTGCTCCAAGATCAGATCGCGTCGGCGGATCGGTTCCGGGCATGCCTGGCCGAGGCCGGCATCGAGACGTACGACACACCGGTCACCATGGTTGGCTGGGACGTCGAGTTTGTCGAAGTCGGCCCGGCTCCGACCGACCCGAAACGCTACGCTTACTCGATCCCCGGTGGATCGGGCGGGGCCGGAGAACTGTTCGACCTCGACAGCGTGATCACCCGGATCGAGGCGGGCGAGTGGGTGTTCGTGGACGGCGACGTCGACCGGTCGGAAACCCTCAGCCGGTGCGCGGACGAGTCCGGCTATTTCATCCCCGCGCCCAGGATCGACCCGCGCGAGGAAGAAACGGTCAAACGGCAGTTGGCCGAGGCCTCGAACGAATGGGCGGCGTGCGCCCGGGCCAACGGCTACCCGCAGTTGGCGGACGCGACCGTGGCGATTGATAACTGGCAGACCGAACCGGCCATCGAACTGCCAAACTCGATGACCGTCGCGGACCTGGAATCCCTGCTCCAAGCCTGCCCCTACGTCAATCCGGCCGTCCTGGGCAAGACGGCCGAGCAACTGGCCGCCCTCGACCCGCCACCGGCCGACCCCCAGGTCAAGTTCGACCTCCCCCCGGACGACCCCCGAGCCCTGGCCCTGGACGAGGCCCTGCGCGCCAGCCGCGTCGACAACACCCCCGAGCACTAACGCGGAGGCGGATGGTGGGGCCTGCCCCAGGCGGGCTGGGAGGCTAAACCCGGGACACTCCCTTTGTCAGGACAAAAGGAGTGTCCCCGGGTCTCAAACTAAAGGACCGTCCCCGTGTTTATTCGGGTCAGGACTCGATCACTTGCTCCGTGCGGACGGTGATCTTGCGGGGCTTGGCTTCCTCGGCCACGGGGATGGTCAGGGTCAGCACGCCGTCGCGGTAGTTGGCGTCGATCCGGGACAGGTCCAGGCCGGGGCCAAGCGAGATCTGGCGGGCGTAGGTGCCCGCGACCCGCTCGCGGCTGAGCCACGAGTTGCCTTCTTGGCTGGCGTCGAACTCGACCGGCCGGCGCTCGGCGCGGATGGTCAGAGTCCTGTCGTCCACGTCGATGTCGATGCTGTCCGGGCTGACGCCGGGCAGATCGACCTTGACCACGTAGACATCGCCCTGCCGGTACAGGTCCATCGGCATGGTCCGGGTCTCGGGCGCGGCCGCCCGGCTGAGCTGGCCGACGAGGCGGTCGATCTCGCGGAATGGGTCATAGGGATGCGCTGCCATAGAAGCTCCTCCTAGCGTTGGTCGGTTGATTGGACTGGCCGGGCCGCAGCCCGGTTCAAAGTTGAGTCTACCACACTCAATTAGCAAAGTTGAGCCTAGGGCGCTCAACTCGGGAGCCGTCTGCCGGGAAACGGCCGGACGGTGACCGCCCATTTGGAGGCCGATGCCGCCAGCCCTCGCCTTTACGCGCCCGCCTTTACGCGCCCGCCCCGGCGCGCCGACCCCTGGCGCGCCGACACCCGGCCCGCCCGCCCCGGCGCGCCGACCCCAGCGCGGGCGGGCGATAATGGTGTATGCCCGTCGAGCGCACCACCCGGCTCATTCCGGTCAGCGACGGCGCTGGCGATCAAGTGGTCATGGCGCTGGCGGACCTCGGCAGCGATGGGACTCCGCTGGTGTTCGTGCACGGCCTGGGCGGGGCCGCGACCGTCGAGTATGCGGGTGTGGCCAGCCATCCGAGCCTGGCTGAGCGCCGTTGTCTACTGATCGACCTGATCGGATCGGGCGAGAGCGGCCGAGGCAGCCCGGCCAGTTTCAGCTATTCGATCGAAGACCAGGCCGCATGCCTCGGCCAATGCCTGGACGCCCTCGAACTGGAACAGATCGTGCTGTTCGGTCACTCGATGGGAGGTTCGGCGGCGTTGAGCCTGGCGGCCCTCAACCCCGGCCGGGTGGCCGGGCTGATCCTGGCCGAGGCCAACCTGGACCCCGGCGGCGGACCCTGGAGCCGAGCCATCGCCGACCAACCCGAGGCGCAGTTCGCCGCCGCCGGGTTCCCCGAACTCCTGAACACCGCCGTCGAAGACCGCAACCCCTGGTCCCACACCCTGCCGCTGTCCTCCCCGGTGGCCCTGCACCGCGAGGCGGTCTCACTGGTCCGGGGCACCGCGCCGACCTGGCGCCAGATTCTGTACGCTCTGGCCTGCCCAAGGGCCTGCCTGTTCGGATCGCGCTCCCTGCCCGACCCGGACTTTGACGAACTGCGGCGGCACGGCATCGCCACCCTGGCGGTGCCCGAAGCCGGGCACAACCTGGCCTGGGACAACCCCGAAGCCCTGGCCAGCGTCATCGTCTCCTGCTTGACCTGGGTAGACGCCCACCGCCCGGCCTGACTCCACCCACCGCCCGCCCGCCCGCCACCGCGCCCGCACCTGGCGCCTGGCGCCGTGGCTGAGCTTCACTCAGATTTCGCGTCCGAGGCCTGGCCGCGGGCGGGTATTCGGCGCAAGTCCCGTCGAGGGCCGGGGTTTCGGCGCGCGTCTTGACGGTGTGGCTCTTGGGCGACGCCCAGCCGAATCAATCGGATTCTGGGGGCGGGCCGGCCGGCGGCGGCTCGCGGCCGGATCGGCCGCCCTCTTGAAGGATCTTCAAGACCGCCTCGCCGTGGGCCGCCAGCTTGGCCTGTCCGATGCCGTTGATCGCGGCCAGACCGGCCAGATCGGTTGGGCGCTCGAGCACCAGCGCCCGCAGGGTCGAGTCGTGGAAGATGACGTAGGCGGGCACCCCTCGCTCACGTGCCACCGACCCCCGCCAAGTCCGCAGCGATTCGAACAGGGCCATCTGGGCCTCGTCCAGAGCCGCCTCGGCGAAGCGCGAGCCCGAGCCCGAGCCCGAGCCCGAGCGGCCGGGACCCGCGCCGCCAGCCTCCAAGCCCGCGGCACTCCCCGCGGCGGCCCCCGCCGGACGCCCGCGCTTGGCCTTCGGCCGGGCCAAGTTCCGTCGGAACGCCACCGGTCGCCTCCCGCGCAGGATCTCCCAGGACCGATCGGTGGCCACCAGCACGCCATGCCCGCCGGGGCCTATCTCCAGGTCGCCGCTGGCGAGCAACTGCCGAACCACGGCCCGCCACTCCACCTCGTCCAAGTCGCCGCCCAAACCCCAGGTCGAGAGCGTGTCGTGGCGGTGCTGGGCGACCCGCTCAGTGCGATGGCCCCGCAGAATGTCGATTATCTGCCCGGCCCCGTAGCGCTGGCGGCGCTCGCGGTCCAGGCGCACCACGGTGGACAAGAACTTCTGCGCGGCCACGGTCCCGTCCCAGGTCTCGGGCGGGTTCAAGCAGGTGTCGCAGTTGCCGCAGGGCCCGGTCCGCTCCCCGAAATAGGCCAGTAGGCCGACCCGGCGGCACTGGGCGGTCTCGCACAGCGCCAGCATGGCGTCGAGGCGCGCGCTCGCAGCCCGGCGGTATTCAAGGTCCCCGGCCGATTCGGCGATGAAGCGCCGCTGGCGCACCACGTCCGCCAGACCGTAGGCCATCCAGGCGGTCGCCGGATCGCCGTCGCGGCCCGCCCGGCCGGTCTCCTGGTAATAGCCCTCGACCGAGCGCGGCAGGTCGACGTGCGCCACAAAGCGCACGTCCGGTTTGTCGATCCCCATGCCGAAGGCGATGGTCGCGACCACGGTCAGGCCGTCCTCGCGCAGGAACCGGCGCTGGACGGCGCGGCGGGCCGGGCCGTCCATGCCGGCGTGGTAGGCCACCGCGTCGATCCCGTTGGACCGCAGGTGGGCGGCCATGTCCTCGGTGGTGGCGCGCGCCAGCGCGTAGACAATCCCGCTCTGACCGGCGTGCTCCGCCCGGATGAAGCGGACGAGCTGGTCGCCCACACCAGCCTTGGGCTCAATCCGGTACTGGATGTTGGGCCGGTCGAAGGAGGCCACGAAATGCCGCGCCCCGCCCAGCGCCAGCCGCTCGGTGATCTCGCGGTGGGTGGCCTCGGTCGCGGTCGCCGTCAAGGCGATCCGGGGCACGCCCGGCCAGCGCTCGGCCAGCGCGCCCAGCCCCAGGTAATCGGGCCGGAAATCGTGCCCCCATTGGGAGACGCAGTGGGCCTCGTCAATCGCGAACAGCGCCACCCGCCCGCGCCCCACCAGCGCCAGCGTCTCCGGGTTGAGCAGCCGCTCCGGCGCCACATACAACAGGTCCAGGGCGCCGTCCAGATAGCGCCGCTCGACCTCCCGCTGCTCGCCCGGCGTCAGCGACGAGTTCAGGTAGTCCGCCTTGATCCCCAGTTCGCGCACGGCCGCGACTTGGTCCTCCATCAGAGCGATCAACGGGGACACG
>JAIROU010000365.1 GCA_031257375.1 Bifidobacteriaceae bacterium | reverse complement strand
TTGTCAGCTGCGACCACTCCGGCGGGGCGCCCGTGGTGGGCGGCTACGCGGTCGACAACGTAGTCGCCCGCCTCCAAGTCGAAAGCGCCCGGCCGCTGGCCGAATCGCCCCTCCCCCAGCCGAATCCGTCACGCGAAACCGCCGACGGGTGAAAAGCCGGGCCATCCGCGCCAACCTGCGGCCGCGACACCAGCCGCGCCGGGCAAGGCCGCCGACACCGTCAGCACGAGGCTCGCGCCGAACTCGGCCCGCGCTTGGCCGGTGACGGGCGCGGCGAGCCGCCGCGAGCCGCCAAACCCGCTGGCAAGGTGGTGCTCGCGCACTTGCCGAGGCCGGCCGAACTGGCGCGATGCTACACCCTACAACTACACCCCAAGCGGCCTGGCGCGCTCGGACCGGGCCCAGCGGGCACGCCGCCAGTTCGTCACCGGCGTCGAAGCGGCGCTCAAATCTATTTCATGGTTCACGGCGGCGTTTCAGCGCACTCCGGCCCCCGCGATGCACCCGCCAAAACGCCTCTGACCTGCGGAAGCGGTGGGCCAGGCGGGGGTTGAACCCGCGACCGGCGGCTACATGTCAGGCGTTTTCCATCTAGCCCGAACAGTCTATATCAGCCCTGCCAGGCGCGGCAATATCCCATCTGACCTGCGATATCGCCCAAAATGGCAAGGTGGCGCCGAGAGCCATCTCGAACCATCCGGAACCATCGGCCGCGGGCTGCGAAAGGGCCATGGAGGGGCCAAAACGGGGCCAGTTTTCTACAGCCTGCCGGCCCGGCCCAAATCGGTCGCCAACAGTTCGGCGGCTTGGCCCCTGGCGGCGTTCTCAACCCGTGTGGCGGCGTCCGACCCGAGGGCGTCCATCGGGTCCGCGCCGCCGCCCATCGCCACCAGGCTGGCCAGCAGTCGCAGCATGGCCCGCTCGTCGCTGGCGCGGGCTTTCACAGCGGCATCCGCCACCCGCGCCGACACCTCCAGCGCCACCTCGCTGGCCGCTTGGGCGGTGGCCGAGGCGATCTGGGCGCCCAGGTGCTCCAACAGCTCGCGCAAATCGCCCACCGTGCCGGCGGCGTCCTCAGCCGCCTTGGCCGCGGCCTCGGTGGCCCGCCTGGCGGCTTGCCAGGTGATGTCCGGCGCAACGTGTTGGACGCCGCCCGACATGGCGCAAGCCAGCAGGGCGGCCGTCAGCGCCGTGGGGCTGGGCCGGTCGGGGTCGATGTCGCGCCTGCGGTCCAACTGGCCGACCACCCAAGCCAGCCCGGTGTTGGCCTCAAGCAAGGCTTGGGCGACCTCGACGGGCACATTGAGCCTGATCGCCGGGCGCCTGGCCGCGCCGGACAGCGCGACCTCTTGGCGCAAAGCCTCTTCCAGCAGAGCTTTCAACGGCGTGGTGGAAGCCTCGTCGCCGCCGTCCGCCCCGCCGGCCAGCCAGGCTCGGCCCTCATCGCCGTCCAGCCAGTCGGCGAAGGCGATTCGGCCGCCGTCGGCTGTCTCGACCACCTCGAAAGCCGGTCGGTTGGAGGCGTATTCCGCTCTTTGCTTATTTGGGACGCCCGCCAAAGCCGCCTGGTGGAGTGTCATGGCAAGATTCCTCTCAAAACGGCGCTGTCAGCCAGCCAGGCGTCCGCCTGGCCGGTCATGGTGATCTGCCACAAGGCTTGCCCGCTCACGTCGCCGCCGGCGGTCGAGGCGTCGAATGGCACCAGGACGCTGAACTCGGCCGTCGCGCCGCGCGCCCCGACCAGTCCGGCCCCGGAGCCTTCCGCGCGGGTGGCGACCTCGCTGGCGCCGGTGATCGGGGCGGCTGGCAGTGTCGAGCCGGGTTGGAACAGCCCCGCCACATCGCCGCCGGCGGTGGCCGCGAACCCCACGGCCAGCGCCTGGGCTTGGACGGCGGCTTTCTGGGCGGCGTCCAACGCGGCGTAGGTGGACGCCGGGTCGGCCAGTTGCTCGGACCAGTCTTCCTCCGGATATGGGGCTGGGTCTGGTATCAGCCCGCTGGAGCTGGGCGCCGGCGCGCTGGCGCTGGCCGGGCTGGTGGCGATCGCCTGGCTGGGCGGCGGGGTGGACGTGCCCGGCGCGGCCGACGCCTGGTTCGCGGTCGCCCCGCCGCTCGGCGTGGAGCTGGGGCTGGGGCCGTTGGTCAACGCCACCGGCTGGTTGGCCCCGTCTCGCGCCAACCATATCGCCGCGCCCGCGGCCAAGGCCGCTAGAACAACTGCGATCCCGATGACGATGTTGCGTTTGCCCATTTCTTGGCCTATCTGGTGAACTCGGACAGCACTGGCTCGCCTTTGCCCGTGTAGCGGAAAATGTAGAGGTTGCTTTTCTGCGCGTAATAGCTGTACGAGTTGAGCTGGACGGCGGGCAGCCGGCTGTAATACGAGGCGTCCGCGATCACGTTGGCGATGCCCCCGTAGTCGCCGATGAACAGCATGATGTGGCCGGACCCGTCATCGTCTGACGCCGAGCTGCACAGCGAGCCGCTGCAAGGCGATTTCACCCACACGTCGCCTGGTTGGGACTCGGCTGGGTCGGCCACCTCCGTCCAGTTTGCGCTTGACTGCATGTAGACTCCCATGCCGCCGGCGGTGCCGCCCGGCGGAAAGTGCATGTCCAGCGACAGTCTGATCACCGTGGAGACGTACCGGTCGCATGAGGCGTACAAGGTGTCGCCGGGTATGGCGATCTGATGGGCTTTTTTGTACAAGGGCCATTCGTCGATTCGGCTGACCCCGGCGTCTGTGACGTTCACATTGTCGCCCACCCGGATATGGCCGTCGGTCAGCATGATCCCCAGTTCAGCGGCTTTGGCGTTGCCGGCGGCGCTAATTTTGGCCCCGCACGCCTTGATCGCGCCGCTCATCGCGCTGGCGGCGGTTTCAGTGGCCCCGCTGTCGCCCGCCGCCAGCCCGGCGTCGAGGGCGTTGGTGACGGCGGCGGCGGCGTCGTAGTCGCCCAGCTTGTCCGCCCCGACATTTCCAGACGCGCGCCAGTTGGAGATTCTAGACGCCCACCGCTCGGAGGCCTCGCGCCGCTCGGCGAACTCGGGGTCGTTCAGGTCGGTGGAGAAAACCTCCCAATGCAAACCCCAGTAGTCGCTGATCGCCCCGACATCGCCCAACCCGTAAGCCGACGGATTGATCAGCTCGGGCACACCCTTGTGATTTTCGACCAGCATGTACTCAACTTGAAGATCGACATCCTGCCATTCGCCATTGTTTTTAGTGGTCGCGTAGTTCACCAGCCCGTCAGCTCTGCTGAAGCATTGCTGGAACAAGCCTTTGCAATCCAAGTCGTTGACCGCGCTGGGATTGAACTGGGACTCGTTTTCAACATTGCCCAGCAACGCCGCCACCGACATGTCGGACATGGAGCCGCCCGACGCCAGCAGAAACCAGATGCGTTGGGCGGTGGCGGTTTGCTGCACCATGCCAGTGGCTCGACTCACCGACTTGGCAATGGCGTCGGCGGTTTTGTCGGCCGCTGCGCATGGGTCCGACCCGCCGCCGCCAAAAAGCCCGAGCACAGCCGCGATGATGCCCAGCACGCCGAGAATAAACGCCAAAAAGGGGACCAAGAACACTTGGACCAGGAAGCTCAGCAGCATGAAAAACTGCATCATCATCATGTAAAAAGCCGCCGCCGCAGCGGCCAAGGCCCCAGACGGGGTGGCGGTGACGGCGCCCACTCCGGCGATTTTCGACTTCAAATCGCCCATCAGGACACCTCCCCGCGGGCGTAGACGACGCTCAAGCCGGTGACCTTGCCCCGCTCGTCTAGTTGGACGGCGATCAGGTGGTCGGCGGCGCCTCGAACGTTGTCCGACTCAATAGGTCGGACCACGGTTTGGCGCAAGCGCAATCGGACCTCGTTCGCGCCGATGCGCCAGGCGGCGACCGCGCCGCCCGCCGAGTGGACTTGCGGGATGGCGTCGGGCAGCATGGCCTCGATGTCGGCCGCGCCCTGGTCGTCTCCCGCCCAGGCGAGCGCTTCGGCGCGAGTTTGGGCATAGGTGTCGATCCGCCAGGTGAAAGCCTGCTCGGCGAACCGGACGGCCCGCTCGACATACGGGTCGGTGGTTTCAATCGGCGCCGCCGCCGGGGTCGGCTGGTCGTCTGAACCGGTTGGCTGGGTTTGGCCGGCGGCGGCTTGCAGGGCTTTGTCGGCGGCGGTCTTGTCTCGGATGGAGTCGGCCAACGTCCAAACGCCCGCTGTCGCCAGCGCCAAGCCGAGGACGGCGAGCACCGCCACGCGCCAACGTTTGGCCTCAACCCAGGTCAGCATCGGCTTCGCCTTTCTGGCGCAAATGGGCGGACGACCAGCCGACGTGGACGGCTGTGATCAGCGCGTCCGCGCCGCCGCCCTCCCAGGTCAGCTCGGCCCAGCCGTAGACTTCCCCGCCCGCGCCCTGGCACAAGGCCAGCGTGGTGGCCTGGAGCGCCTGGTTTTCAGGAGTTGGGGCGCTCGACCAGGCGCAGGCCGGGTCGGCCCGGAACGCCAAATCCCCGGAGGCCTCGCTGACCGCCAGGTGGAGCGGGGCCGCGCCGCTGGCGGCTTGGGCGGCGCTGGGCCGCCAGTCGGGGTCGCCCACCAGCTTGGACACGCCGGCCGCCTCAAGCAGGGCCGGGGCGACGAACTCGGCGGCGGCCTGACGGGCTTGGGCCGTCGGCGCGCTGGTGAGAACGTTTTGGGCGTCCAGATAGCCTTGGACGCGCCCAGCCGACGGCCGGGCGTCGGTCTGGGCGGTTTCAAGCGGGGTTGGCTGCGTCGGCGCGGCGATCTGGTCGCGGACGGCGGCGAGCTGTTCCGCCTCGGCGTTGGTTTGCCTGGCGGCGTGCCCGACGATCAAGCCGGCGACCCCGGCGGCGACGCCGATGGCGGCGAACCAGGCCGCGGCGCGCGACAGCCGGCGTTTGGCCGACGCCTTGGGCCTGGCCCCGGCAATCTGGGGGCCGCCGCCGGCCGGCTTTGCGGCTTTGGCGATGATCGCCTCGGCTTTGTCTGGGCGCAGCCAACCGCGAGCTTGAAGCCGCGCCGCCATGTTGGCGTTGCGCTGGAAGCGTTTTGCCCGAAGCCGTTCTACGCGCGTTG
>JAIROU010000265.1 GCA_031257375.1 Bifidobacteriaceae bacterium | reverse complement strand
ACCGATGCCGACGTGGACGGCGCCCATATTCGCACGCTGTTGCTGACGTTGTTCTTCCGCTATATGCGGCCGTTGGTTGAAGCCGGACGGGTTTTCGCGGCCGTGCCGCCGCTTCACCGGGTGCTAGTTTCCGAAGGCCGAGGTGGGGGACAGCGCGCCATCTATACCTACTCGGAACCAGAGTTGAGAACTCTGCTCGCCAAACTGGACCGCCAGGGACGCAAATACGCCCAACCGGTCCAGCGCTACAAGGGCCTAGGGGAGATGGACGCGGACCAGCTAGCCCAGACCACGATGGACCCGGCTGGGCGCACTCTGCGCCGAGTGACGGTCCAGGACGCGGCCGCCGCCGAGAAGATGTTCGAACTCCTGATGGGTTCAGAGGTGGCGCCGCGCCGTGACTTCTTGATCGAAGGCGCGGCCGGTCTGGACCGCGAACTGATCGACGCCTGACTGGTTCTTGGGGGCTGTGCCCCCAGAGGAACCGGCGGTTCGGGCGGCGTCTGCACCGGAACCATGTACTTGGCCTCCTTGCCGAAGTCCGAGTCCACCCCGGCAGCGCAGAGCCCATTGTGACGATCAACGCTCCTTTTGGAGGTTGCCCGAACCCACGAGCGAAGGGCAAGAGCAAGGCAAGCGTTGCCATAACTACGGCACCTACGCTCCTTCCCTGAACCGGAGCCGCCGACGACGGTTAGAGCCGTCCGAAACATGGGTCAGCCAGTCGTGACGAAGTCCCAGGCCAGTTCGGCGTAGACGCGGGCGGCGGCTTCGACTTCGGCCAAAGGCACGAACTCGTCGGGGCGGTGGGCTCGCAAGAGGTCGCCGGGGCCGTAGACGGCCCCGGGAATACCGGCGCTGGCCAACAATTCGACTTCGCAATAGCCGCGGAACAAGGTGGTGTCAGGGGCAGCGCCCAGGGCGGCGCGGTGGGCGTGTTCCAAGGCGCGAACCACCGGCGAGTCGGGTTCTGCCCGCCACGGACGGAAGAACTGGTCGCAGACCAGGTCGCCTTCAATCCCGTGGCGCTGGCAGGTGTCAGCGAAAAGGCGGCGTATATCCTCAATCGCTTGTTCGATGTCTTCGCCCGGCAAGACCTGGCGGTCGAAGGCGATCCGGCTAAGATCGGGCACCAAGGTGACGCCGTTGCCGCCGTCGATCAGCCCCAGGTTCAGCGACGGGTCAACCGGGAAGCCCAGGTCCGCGCCCCGGCCCCTCAGCCCCGCGCCGTAGCCGCGCAGCGCCTCCAGCACATGGGTCATGTCCCAGATGGCGTTGCGGCCCAGTTCCGCCATCCCGGTATGGGCCGCCCGCCCGCGGACGCGGGCGCTGAACTCGGCCGCGCCCTGGAGCGCTGCGGCGACTTTCAGCGAGGTTGGCTCGCCGACGTAGGCCCTGACGCAGTTGGCTAGCTGGCCGGACTCGATCAGCGCCTTGGTGCCCTTGAACCAGACTTCCTCGTCGATCACGGCCGTGAACTTCAAGCTGCGGGCGCGCGCGGCCGGGTGGCGGGCGACGGCCGCAGCCGCTGCCAGCATGGCCGCCAGCCCGCCCTTCATGTCACAGGCGCCGCGTCCGTAGAGATCGCCGCCGATCAGTTCGCCGCCCAGCGGCTCGGTTGACCACAGGCCCAAGTCGCCGATGCCGACCGTGTCCAGATGCGCGTTAAACAGCAGCGATTGCGGGCTGGTCCCGGCCAGGTTCGCCACCACGTTGGGTCGGTCCGGCTCCAGTTCTTGCAATTCGACCGTCCAACCGGCGGCGGCCAAGTAGTCGGCCACCAGTCGCGCCGCTTTGGCCTCACGGCCGGGCGGGTTTTGGGAGTCCGCTCGGACCAGGTCTGTGAGCAGGTCGCGCAGTTCGGCCGCGTCAATTAGGGCCGAGATCGGCTGGCCCCCGCCCGCGACCGCCGTCACCGGCGGGGCAGCCCCGGCGTCACCCGTCGCCACTATCACGGTGGTCTGGGCGGGCGCGGGCGCGGCAGTGCGGAACGACCGCAGGAGATGACCGGTCAGTTCCAGGAAATGCGGCTCGGTCTGAGTTTCGGGGCGCCGGGGACGCGGCAGGTCGACAGCGACCTCGGCCCGCACCCGGCCGGGGCGCGGCGTCATCGTCACCACGCGATCCGATAAGAAGACCGCTTCTTCGATGTCGTGGGTGACGAACAGCACCGTCATCCGGTGGTTCTCCCAGATCCCGGTCAATAACTCCTGCATCTCGCGCCTGGTTAGGGCGTCGAGGGCGCCGAAAGGCTCGTCCATCAGGAGAATGGTGGGCCGGTAAGAGAGCGACCGGGCCAGCGCCACGCGCTGGCGCATCCCACCGGACAGCTGCGCCGGATAGGCGTCCTCGAACCCGGTCAAGCCGATCAGTTCAAGATGTTCGAGGGCGGCGGCGGCCCGCTCGGCCGCGCTGATCGGTTCGGCCCTCAGCGCGAACTCGACGTTCTTGCGGGCCGTCAGCCAGGGAAGCAGCGTGGCTTGCTGGAAAACCACCCCTCGGTCCCGGCCGGGTCCCGTGACGCGCGATCCGTCCACTAGCACTTCGCCCGCTGTCGGCTCGGCCAGCCCGGCGATGATCGACAGCAGCGTCGACTTACCGCAGCCGGACACGCCAACCAGCGAGACGAATTCGTCCTCACCTAAGGTCAGATCCACCGCCTCGAGCGCGGTCACCTCCCCGAAGCGCTTGCCCAGGCCCTTGACCTCTACTTTGGGCGCCCGAACCGCCATCAGGCCGCCCTTTGATAGCGGAACAGCACGCGGCCAAGCGCGCGCATGGCCTGATCGAGGCAGAGCCCCAGCAAACCCAGCACGATCACATAGCCAATGATCGTGTCGGTCGCGAAATAGCGCTGCGCCACAGTGATCCGATAGCCCATGCCCCCGGCCGCCGCCACCAACTCTGCCACCACTAGCCAGGTCCAGGCCCAGCCCAGCGTTATCCGCAGGGTGTCGAACACGCGCGGCCAGGCGGCCGGAAAGACAATCCGGGTCAGGATCGCCGCCCGTCCCATGCCCAAGGTCTCACCCAAGTGGACAAGGGGCTGGGGGACCTGGCGGACGGCATCGGCCACCATCAGGACCTGCTGGAAGAACGTGCCTAGCCAAATGATTAAGAACTTCTGGGAATCGCCCGTGCCGACCCACAAGATGGTCAGCGGGACGAAGGCGACCACCGGCATATAGCGGATGAAGTCGAAGAGCGGCTCAAGCGCCGCCTCGACCCTGGCGGAGGCGCCCATCAGCGGCCCGAGCACCAAGGCCATGGCCGTGGCCAGCAGATAGCCCATGGTGATGCGGTAGCAGGACAGGCCGATGTCGTCCCCGAGCTCTCCATTTGCCGCCTTGTCCGTCAGCGCCGCCACGACCGCGCCCGGCGATGGCAGGAAGAGTTTGGGGATCAGCCCGGCGCCGGTCGCCGCGGCCCAAACAACCACCAAGCCTGCGAAGGTGCCCAAGGCAATGGCGAGGTATTGGCGCCTCGACACCCGTTCCTTGACCCGTCGGCGTGACAACGCCGGGCCTTAGGGCAGGTAGCTGGCGTCGATGGCCTTGGCCGGATCGGCGCTGCCGTCCACCAGCGCGGCGGTCAGCGCCACTTCCCTAACCGTCGGCAGCGTCGATGCCGCGTAGTCACCGGCCAGGAGTTCCTTGTTTTGAGCCAGGTCGAAGAATTGAACGCCGTCGAAGGCGGTGGCCAGGGCCTCGGGGGTCTCGCCCACGCCCTCGGCGATGATCGCCCGGCCCTCTTTGGTGTTGGCGTTGTAGAAATCGACCGCCTGGCCCCAGGATTTGATCAGCGCTTTGACGGCCTCAGGATGATCCTTGGCGAAACCGTCGCCCACCATCAGCACGTCGGAGATCAGGCCCTCCTTAGCAGAGGCCTCGTAGATCACTTCGACGTCCGGGTCCTGGGCCTTCGCCTCGGTAATGTACGGCTCGTATGTGACCGCAGCGGGCACGCGGCCAGCGATCAGTGCGGCCCCGGCCTCCGCCGCCCCCATCGGCACCTTCTCGATGTCGGCGATGCTCAGCCCGGCCTGGCTGAGGGCGTAATTCAACAACAGGTCGGAGGTCGTGCCCTCCTCGTAAGCCACCTGCTGTCCGGCCAGGTCTTTGACCTCTGCGATGCCGCCGCCGGTGATGATCGCGTCGGCGCTGGTCGACGCATCCTCTAGGAGGACAATCTTGGCCTCCACGCCCGTCTCTATCATGAGCAGCGCTCCGTGGGAGGCCACGTTCAGGGCGTCTACCTGGTCGGCCGCCAAGGCGGCAAGCATATCCGCGTCCGCCTCGAAGTCGACCAGTTCGACAGCTAGTCCGTTATCCGCAAAATAGCCCTGGTCCTGGGCGATGTACCAGGCGCCGTAGCCCAGCCACGGCTGAATGGCGATGGAGACTTTTACAGGGGAGCCAGTGTCGGGGTCCGATTCGGGCTGGTCGGTGCCGCAGCCCGCGGCCGCGGCCGCCAACGCGACGGCCGCGACCGCGGCCGCCATGAGTCTGGTAGTGCGCAAGGTGGTGCCTTTCTGATGAAGTCGGGTGGGGCACGAGCTAACCAAGACTTCCATTGTGGCGGCTATTGCCGTTCCGGCACAACGCCGGCGACCGACCGACCGACCGCGAACGGCGTTTTCGGCTCTCCTCGGCGGTCAATCCTCACGTGACACTTCGACACCGCGCCGCCCTGGGACAGCCAACTCGACGACGGTCTGATACATCTCGAACTACCAGCCGCGACCGAGCCGCTTACAAAGCTGCTAAGAAACCGGGCGGCGCGGCGCCAGCCTACAGATCGAGGGCGTAGACAATGGTGCGCCCGGCCGGGGTGAAGCCGAAGTCTTCCAACATTGGCAGGCCGGAGTGCGCCATGGCCGGGTCCACCGTGGCGCTGGCGAAACGCCGACCCTCATCGGCGAATTGCAGGAGGGCCCTGGTCAGCAAGGCGCGCCCAATGCCGCGCTCACGGTAGCCGGGGGTGACGGCCAAGCCTTGGATAGTGGCCTGCGAGCGCGGCGCCATCTTTGAGGAAAGCCGCTCGATCAGCGCTAAGACGTAGCCGGCGGGCAGTTCGGCGGCCGGGTCGTAGGCTATACAACTCAATTCCGGCCGGAAGTCCTGCCAGGAACGGTGCCAGAGCTCCGGAAAGATGGGCCCTGGGGCCCAACCACCGCCGGTGGCGGCGTTGTGGGTGAGCCGGATCGACTCGGGATCGAATCGCTCAAGCGAACGCCAACGCAGGCCTTCAGGGAGGTTATGGCAGGGTATTGGAGCTTCGAGGTCGCGTCGCATTCGGTAGATCGAACGCAAGGGCGAGAACCCAGCCGCCATCAACAGCCGCCGCCGGTTGGCCGCCGATTCCGCCACATAAGCCACCAGCCGCGCGGTGCCGTCGCCCGGCAGAGCGGCCAAGATTTGGCGCCCGCGGCCCTCCTGCCAAGCCATTAGAGAGCCGCCGATGCCGCGCCCGGACCAACTTGGGTCGACCAGGCCGTGGATTACCACGGCGTTGGTATCTGGCCAAAGGTGTAAGAAGCCCGCCGCTCTGAGCACGCCAGCCCGGTCGAATCCGCCCAAAGTGGAAACTGAGTTATCCCCGCGCTCAAGTGCGACCAGAGTGGGAAGCTGCTGGTCAACGGCTGATTCGGCGGCGTCCTCCTGGGCGTTCATAAGGGCTATGAGTTGCGGTTCATCGGCCGGGCGCAGTGGGCGCCAAAGTAGCTGATGGCGGGGCGAGGGGATCGATAACTCGATTGGTGCACGCACCCGCTGGGCTATCGGAATGCCGGAGGGGCGCTGCGGGTGTGTTTCCACGCCCGCAAGTTTAGCTAGCGCCTCGTCGCCTTGGCCAACCGACGCTTACGCTGGTAGTTGACCCCGTGGTGTCCCTGGGCAGAGATTACGGGCCAGGTGGGGCGGGGTTAGTTGAGTTCGAACTGGTCGGCCCGCAGGGCCAGGACGGCGCGGGCGAAAAGCACACCGTGCGGTTTGATGTCCTCCGGGTCTTTCCAGCCGCGCCAGGTCAACGCATCCATTGAATGCAGGACATTCTTGATGTGGTGACCCCAGTTCGACACTTCCCGCACCGAGGGTATAGCGCCTGAACGGGAGGACCGCCAACCGATCGCTTCGACCGCCCAAACGGCCGCGTCTTTGACCAGATCGCGGCGGTGACCGGCGCCGACAGCGGCGCCGAGCAGTAACAGAATTGTGACATCGCGTTCGATTTCGGAAGACCAGCATTGCGGCACGCGCGAAACCATCAAGTTCCAAAGATCAATCTGATCGGCTGCGGCCTGCGCCACGCCGTCTGTCAGCCGCATCCTGTTATGGCTGACGTAGACCAGGCCGAGCCGTTCAGCAGCCGATCGTAACGCGCTGATTCGGACCCGGCTGGTTTCGTTGTAGCCGTGAACCGCATGTTGGGCGGTCCAGCCGAGTTCGTCGTAAGCCCGCTTGACCACGCTCGGCGGTAGGTGGCCGCCGCTCGTCAAAGCCAATCCATCCGGTCCAATCTGATCGGCCAGCCAGGCGTAGGAGCGGGTGGCAGGTAGCGCTTCGTCCGGGGTGATGGCACGGGGAGCTTCGGGGATGCCGCCCCACAACTCGAAGAGGAACTCAATCTGGTCTGGGCGCAGGCGTCTGAGCGGTATCCAAGCGAGCGAGGATTCGTAGTCCTCCGGGGAGACGGTTTGC
>JAIROU010000258.1 GCA_031257375.1 Bifidobacteriaceae bacterium | reverse complement strand
CCCCCCGGCTTCGAGTCCGATTGGGGCCGGCCGCGCGGCCCGGCCAAACCCGACCGCCGGCCATCGCGCGACGAGGACGACTCCCGCCAAGAAGCGCCCTATGACGAGGACGGCGTCCGCCTGCACAAGCTCCTGGCCGAGGCCGGGGTGGCCTCGCGCCGGGCGGCCGAGGAGATGATCCGGCGCGGCCGCGTGCGGGTCGACGGCGTCCGGGTGCGCGAACTGGGGCTCAAGGTCAACCCGGCCGTCCGGCGGATCGAAGTCGACGGCCTGCCGGTCGAGACCGACCCGGGCAAACTGACCCTGGCCCTGAACAAGCCGCGCGGGGTGATCTCGACCATGGACGACCCGCAAGACCGCCCGACCCTGGCCAGCTTGGTCGAACAGCGCCCGGAACGGCTGTTCCACGTCGGCCGGCTGGACCGCCAGTCGGAGGGGCTGGTCCTGCTGACCAACGACGGCGCCCTGGCCAACGCCTTGGCCCACCCATCCCACGAGGTCCCCAAGACATATCTGGCGACGGTCGAGGGCCGCGTCAAACCAGGGGTCGGCAAACAGTTGCGCGATGGCGTCGAGCTCGAGGACGGAATGGTGGCGGTCGACTCGTTCCGGATTGTCGATGCGGTCCCCGGCTTCAGCCAGGTCGAGCTGACCTTGCACTCCGGGCGCAACCGCGTCGTCCGCCGCCTCTTGGAGGCGGTCGGCCACCCGGTCACGGACCTGGTCAGGACTCGCGTCGGGACCATCGCCCTGGGCGATCTGAAGCCCGGCAAGTGGCGGGTTGTCGCCGGCCCCGAATTGGCCGCCCTGAAGAAGGCGGCCGGATTGTGACCGCCGACTGCGCCCCGCCCCGGCGCTCGGCCGCCGGGCCGCCCCCGGCGCCGCCGGACCGTCCGGCCGCCGTCCGCGGCCCGGTGCACCTGGTCGGGACCGGCCTGATGGGCGCCTCCGTGGGGCTGGGCCTGGGCGGCCGGGGGATCGAGGTCACCCTGGAGGACCCGTCGCCCAGCGCCCAGGCGGTCGCCGTCCAGATCGGCGCCGGCCGCCCGCGCCAAACTGGCGACCGGCCACCGGCGCTGGTGGTGGTGGCGGTCCCGCCAGACGTCACCGCCCCGGTGGTGGCCGCCCAGCTGCACCGCTTCGACCAGGCCGTGGTGACCGATCTGGCCTCGGTCAAGGCCATCGTCTTGGACGAGCTCGCCCAGGCCGGCGCCGACCTCGCCCGCTACGTCGGCTCGCACCCGATGGCCGGGCGCGAGAAGTCCGGCCCGGCCGCCGCCACCGCCGACCTGTTCACCTCCCGCCCCTGGGTCATCGCCGCCGCGCCGGCCACCCGCCCTCAGGCCGTCTTGCGGGTCCGCGAGTTGGCCTCCGACCTCGGCGCCCATCCGGCCTACCTCGACCCGGCCGCCCACGACCGGGCGGTGGCGCTGGTCTCGCACGTCCCCCAGGTGTTGGCCTCCCTGACCGCCAAACGCCTGACCGAGGCCGAGCCGGGCGCCCTCGACCTGGCCGGCCAAGGCCTGCGGGACATGACCAGGATCGCCGCCTCGGATCCGCGCCTGTGGTCGGCCATCCTGGCCGGGAACGGCCCGGCCGTGGCGGCCGTGCTGCGCGGGCTGCGCGAAGACCTGGACCGAGCCATCGCCGCCCTCGACCTGGGCGCCGAACCGGCCAACCTGGGCCGGGCGCTGGTCGAGCTGGCCGATCTGATCGCCGCCGGCAACCGCGGGGCCGAGGCCATCCCCGGCAAACACGGCGGCGCCCGGCGGCGCTTCGACAAGGTCACCGTGATGGTCCCGGACAAACCGGGCGAACTGGGGCGGCTATTCCAAGAGATGGGCCGCCTGGGGGTCAACCTGGAGGATCTGTCCCTGGAGCACGGCGCCAGGCAACTGGTCGGCCTGGCCGAGATCTCGGTGCCGCCGGGCGCCGGGCCGGGCCTGGCCGAGGACCTCGAGCGACAAGGTTGGAGGATTCTGAGGTGACCGTCATCGCCATCGACGGGCCGTCCGGCTCTGGCAAGTCGACCGTCGCCAAGGCCGTGGCCGCCCGCCTCGGCCTGGCCTACCTCGACACCGGCGCCATGTACCGGGCGGCCGCGCTGTGGGCGGACCAAGCCGGGCTGCTCGACCAGCCCGAGGCCCTGCCGAAGCTGGTCCAGCAGATGCCGCTGGAGATCTCCTTGGACCCGGCCGACCCGACCGTCCGCCTGGCCGGGCGGGACGTGACCGGGCCGATCCGGACGAGCCGGGTCAGCGGCATCGTCTCCCGGCTGTCGACGGTCGTGCCGGCCCGCCGCGTCCTGGTCGCCCGCCAACGGGCGATCGTGGCGGCCAACCGGCGGCCCGGGATTGTGGTCGAGGGCCGCGACATCACCACCGTGGTCGCGCCCGAGGCCGACGTCCGGCTGCTGATCACCGCCTCCGAGGCGGCCCGGCTGCGGCGCCGGGCGCTCGACCAGCGCGGCCAGGCCGGCGCCGAGGCCATCGCGGCGACCCGCGACGAGGTCCTGCGGCGCGACCGCGACGATTCGGCGGTGGCCCAATTCTTGGAGCCGCCGCCGGGCGTGACGGTCATCGACTCGTCCGACCTGAGCGTCGATCAGACGGTGGCGGCGGTCCTGGAGTTGGTCCGATGACGCCGCCGCGGTCCCGGCCCCGCGTCCCGACCCGCTTCCAAGCCGGTTGGGCGCACCTGGTGGCGGTGGTGCTGGACCACGGCTACGCCTCGACCAAGGTGGTCGGCCGGTCCAACGTGCCCAAGTCCGGCCCGGCCATCCTGGCCGGGAACCACACCGGCCTGCTGGACGGCCCGGTCGTCCTGGGGGCCGCCCCCAGGGGGGTCCACTTCATCATGAAATGGTCGCTCGGCCAGGGGCTGGGCGGGCTGATCCTGCGGGCGGCCGGCCAAGTGCCGGTCGAGGCGTCGGGCGGCCGCGAGGCCCTGCGCACCTGCCTGTCCCTGCTGGAGGCGGGCCGGCTGGTCGGCATCTTCCCGGAGGGCACCCGCGGCGACGGCCGGATGCGCCAAATCCACCCCGGCGTGGCCTGGCTAGCCGTCCACTCGGGGGCGCCGGTGATCCCGTTCGCCTGCGTCGGCACGCGCCGCCAAGGCGAGCCGGCGACCAAGTTCCCGCCCTTTAGGCGGCGCGTCCACGTCGCCTTCGGCCCGGCCCTGGAACTGGACTTGGACCTGGACCCGGACCCGGCGGCCGGCGGCGACTCGCGCCGCCAGCAGATCGCCGCCGCCGCCGAGCAGATCGCCAAAGGTCTGGCGGCCCACGTCGAGGCGGCCGTCGCGGCTTGCCAGATCGCCCTGCCGACCGACACCGGAAGGGAGCCGAAATGACTGACCAGACCGCGGCCCAAACCGAGGCCTTGCGGTCCGCCTTGGACGGCTACGACCTCCAAGCCGAGGACCTGGCCCTGCTCGAGGGCGCCGACGCGGGGCGCGAGCCCGAACCGGCCCGCTCGGCCGGCCTGCTGGCCGTCGTCGGGCGCCCCAACGTCGGCAAGTCGACGCTGGTCAACCGGATTCTGGGGCGGCGCGAGGCGGTCGTCCAAGACCAGCCCGGCGTGACCCGCGACCGCGTCTCCTATCCGGCCCACTGGGCCGGGACCGACTTCGTGGTGGTCGACACCGGCGGCTGGGAGATCGACCTGGCCGGCCTGCCCGCCCGCGTCGCCGAGCAGGCCGCCCTGGCGGTCGACCTGGCCGAGGCGGCCGTGCTGGTGGTGGACGCGACGGTGGGCGTGACCGACGCCGACGAGGCGCTGGCGCGGGTCCTGCGCCGGTCCGGCAAACCGGTCATCCTGGCCGCCAACAAGGCCGACAACATCCGCGTCGAGGCCGAGGCGGCGCGGCTGTGGTCGCTCGGGCTGGGCGAGCCGTACCCCGTGTCGGCCCTGCACGGCCGGGGCGTCGGCGAGCTGCTCGACTCGGCCGTGGCGGCCCTCGGCCAGGCGGCCGGGTCCGGCCCGGCCGTGGCCGATCCGCCCGGGGTGCGCCGGGTGGCCCTGATCGGGCGCCCCAACGTCGGCAAGTCGTCGCTGCTGAACAAATTGGCCGGGGCTGAGCGCTCGGTCGTGGACCAAGTCGCCGGCACCACCCGCGACCCGGTTGACGAACTGATCCGCCTGGACGGCCGCGACTGGCGGTTTGTCGACACGGCCGGCATCCGGCGGCGGGTGGCCCGCGTCCAGGGGGCCGACTTCTACGCCTCTTTGCGCACGCAGGCGGCGATCGAGCGGGCCGAGGTGGCGGTGGCCCTGATCGACGCCTCCCAGGAGTTGGCCGAACAGGACGCGCGGGTGGTGCAGATGGCCGCCGAGGCCGGTCGCGCCCTGGTGATCGGGTTCAACAAATGGGACCTGATGGACCCGGAGCGCCGGTTCTACCTGGAGCGCTCGATCGAACTGGACCTGGGGCCGTGGTCGTGGGCGCCCCGGGTCAACCTCTCGGCCCTGACCGGGCGCCGGGTCGACCGCCTGGCCGGCGCCCTGGACGCGGCCCTGGCGGGCTGGCAGCGGCGCGTCTCGACCGGCCAGCTGAACTCCTTCCTGGGACAGTTGGTGGCCGCCCACCCGCATCCGGTGCGGTCCGGCAAACAGCCGCGCATTTTGTTCGCCACCCAGGCATCGGCCCGGCCGCCCCGGTTCGTGCTGTTCACAACCGGTTTCCTGGACCCGACCTACCGGCGCTTCATCGAGCGCGCGCTGCGCGAGACTTTCGACTTCACCGGCGCGCCCATCCAAATCTCGGTCCGCGTCCGCGAGAAGCGCCAGCCGCGCCGATGATCGACTGGGTGCTGTCGAAGCCGTTCGCCTTGGCCTTCGCCTTCTTGGCGGCGGTGGCCTGCGTCCGCTCGCAATGCACCTACTGGCTCGGCCGGGCGGTCCGGGCCGGCCTCCTGCGGGCGCCCTGGGCCAAGCGCCTGAGCAGCCAGGGGGCGGCCAAGGCGCGCGACAAACTGGAGCGCTGGGGCTGGCCGGCCATCCCGGTCAGCTTTCTGACGGTCGGCTTCCAGACGGCCGTCAACCTGTCGGCCGGCCTGATCGGCTGGCGCTGGTGGCGCTACACCCTGGCGGCGGCGCCGGGCTGGGCCATGTGGGGCAGCGCCTACGCCGCCGGCGGCTTGGCCGTCTTCGCCGCCCTGGCCCAGGTCGCCCAGCGCTCGCCGGTCCTGGCCGCCGCCGTCGTCCAAACGTTGGTGGTGGTGGTCCTGACGGCGATCGCCTGGGGCCGCCACCGGGCCGCCAGGCGGCGCGGCGCCAGTTGACCCGTCGGTCAGAACGAGCGCGACGAGCCGCCGTGCGAGATGCCGGAAGACCCGCTGTGCGTGCTGGACCCGCCGCCGCCCGAGCCGGAGGACTCGTTATGGTGGATGACGCGGGTCGACTGGCCCACGAAGGTGTCGTTTGACGAGGTCAGGACCAGGGATGCGGTCTGCAGGTAGGGCCGCGCGTGGGCGGCCGGCTTGACGCTCTTGAGTTGCCGGCGCCAGATCGTGACCGGTGTCAGGCCGCCCAGCAGGCCGCCCGCCAGCGCCGCCAGCGCGACTATCTCCCAGCGGAACCGGGTGGCGCCGCGATAGGTCTGGTCGACTTCGCTGACGAATCGCCGCAGGGCCGAATCCCACCGATCGTTGGTCAGCGAGGGGATGATGGCGTCCCAGATCTCGTCTTGGCGCGCGTCGGTGAAGATGTCGATGGCCTGGCCGGTGGTGGTGATGTGGGCTTGGCGCGGGTTCACCGAGACCAGCAGCAGGACCCCCGACCGGTCCGCGCCCCGGCCGTAGCCGTCGTTCACGTCGCGGCCGGGCAGGGCTGGGTCTTCCAGTGACGGGCCGTAGTCGAAGTAGTCGTCGGCGTAAGCCTCGACGGTGCGCGCGTCCAACGCCCGGATGGTCACGATGACGACATCGGCCCGGTACTCGGCCGACACCCGCTCCAGTTCCGCCTCCAAGGTCGACGCTTGGTCGGCCGTCAACAAACCGGCCGTGTCCTGCAACAGCGGCCGCGCGGCATCGGCCAACGCCGCCGATGCCGACCCCCAGACCCCGGCCGTCGCGGCCAGACCGAGCGCCGCCGCCGCGACCAGCCGGCGCCAGGCGCCCCGGCCGCTCACAGCGCCACCGCCAACGCCGCCAAGCCCCCGGCGACCACCGCTGAGACGGAGAACAACAGCCCCAACCAGCGCCAATAGGCTTGGCGGTCCAACGGCAGATCGCCGATCAACCGGCCGGTCTGGCCGTTCATGGCGAAGGTGAACCGCTGGTCGCGCCAGATCGTCGTCAGCATCCAGACCGGCAGCAGGGCGTAGTGCACGGCCATCTTGGTGACGGTGACCGAGGACCCGGCCGGCTTGATGGTTTGGTGCCCGGTGACGGTGTCCCGGAACAGCGTCCCGGCCGACTTGGTCAAGCGGTCGTGGGCGCGGGCGTGGGCTTGGTTGGAATCGACGTCGTAGCGCTCGGCCAGGAATCCGGACAGGTAGGAGGGCCGGAACAGGACCGACTGGCTGAGGTCGAAGGGCTCGACCGACTCCATGATCGGGTCCGGCATGTTGGTCGAGCCGTCCACCGGGATGCCCATGAACCGCGCCCGGCCCGCGCGCTCGGCGGCGTATTCGCGGGTCGTGATGTGCTCGGTGCTGCCGTGGCGGCGGCGGGACACGTCCCGCATTATGTACCGCTCGTGGATCTCGGTGTCGAAGTCGAACAGCCAGAACGGCACGTAGACGCCCTTGACCTCGTCGACGAAGTTCTGGGCGGCGAACACCTTCGGCAGCAGGCGCTTGTTCAGGTAGAGCTTGCGCAAGGCCTCGACGGCCTGGTCGCGGGTGGTCTTGAAGGGCACCACCAAGTCGGGCGCGAGTTCCCCGGCCACCTGCGCCGTCATCACGACCGGGCTGCGGCAGTACGGGCAAGACCCGGCCGCGGCGGTCGCCTCCGCCACCACCGCGGCCCCGCAGGACGGGCAGGTGTACTGCCCAAACCCGGTCGGCCAAGTGGACCCCTCCGCCCGGCTGGCCGAGTCCGCCCCGGCCGGCGCCTGCGCCTGGGGCCGCCCGGCCTGATAAACGGCCTGGAACTGGCCCGGGTCGTAGCGCGAGCCGCAGTTGTCGCAGACCAGCGCCCCGGCCACGGCGTCGAAAACCAAGTTCCCGCCGCAGTTCGGGCATTTGTAGTCGAGCAAACTAGCCACGGATACTCCTAGCGTCGGGCGGCTGGCCCCCCCATTGTCGCAGACCAACCCCGACTTTGGCGCGCGCCCGCCGCCCCGCCCCCCGAAAACTGAGTAAAGCTCAGCCACGGCGCCAGGCGCCATGTGCGGCCGGGCCGGCGCCCGGCGCGCCATCCATCCCAGGGCCGGGGGTTAGCGGCAGGTCAAATGATTGTTACGGATTCGTTACAGAATAGCTTTGGCCGGTCTTCACACTTTGGGCACAGTTTATTGTGGGCTGATAATCCGCCCACCCAGGCCACGGCGGCCGCGGTGGGTCCGATCGCCCGTCCCGGCGCTCGCCGGACGGCCCAACGGAAGGCCTGGTGTGGAAGCTTTCTCTGATTTCATCGTCGTGATTGACGACTTCGTCTGGAGCGTCTGGCTGCTCATCCCGCTGTTGTCGGTGACCGGCCTGGTCCTGACCATCCGGCTGCGGGGAGTGCAGTTCACCAAGCTTTGGCCGGCCCTCAAACTGGGCCTGTGGAAGCGCCAGGACCCCGGCTCGGCGGCCGGCGACATCACCCAGTACCAGGCGCTGACGACGGCCCTGGCGGCGACCGTGGGCGTCGGTAACATCGTCGGAGTGGCGACGGCCATCGGCATCGGCGGGCCGGGGGCGCTGTTCTGGATGTGGATCACCGGTCTGTTGGGCATGGCGTCGAAGTACGCCGAGGCCTTCCTCGGCTCGAAGTACCGCGAGACGGACGCCCGCGGCGAAGTCGTCGGCGGCCCGCAGGTCTACCTCCAGAAAGCCATCGCCGGCCCCCTGGGCAAGGTTTTGGCCATCACCTTCGCCATCTTCGGCGCTCTGGCGGCCTTCGGGATCGGCAACGGCACGCAGGTCAAAGCCATGGTCGACAACCTCGACGGGGCTTTCTCGGTGCCCGGCTGGGCGACCGGCCTGATCGTGATGATCCTGGTCGGCCTGGTGCTGATCGGCGGGATCAAAGCCATCGGCCGGGTCACCGCCGCCTTCGTGCCGCTGATGATAATCGTCTACATCCTGGCCGGCCTGGTCATCTTGGCCATGAACGTGACCGCCATTCCCGAGGCCTTCGGCCTGGTCTTCACCGACGCCTTCACCGGCACCGGCCAGACCGGCGAGCAGGCGCTCGACTTCGGCGGCGCGGTCATCGGGATCGCCATCCAGAAGGGCATGGCGCGGGGGATCTTCTCGAACGAGTCGGGCATGGGCTCGGCCGCCATCGTGGCCGCCGCCGCCAAGACCAAGCACCCCGTGCGTCAAGGACTGGTCTCGATGACCCAGACTTTCATCGACACGATCATCGTCGTCACCTTCACCGGCCTGGTGATCTTGACCACCGGCGTGTGGAAGACGGCCAACGCGGTCTTGGGCTCGGACGGGCAGCCGGAACTCACCGACGGCGCCGCCAGCCGCGACAACGGCGGGCTGACCGGCCAAGCCTTCGGCCAGGTGCTCGGAGACGGCATCGGCCCCAAGATCGTGGCCGTGTGCGTGGTCTTCTTCGCCCTGTCGACCGTCATCGGCTGGTCCTACTACGGCGAGCGCTGCGCCGTCCGGCTCCTCGGCATCAAGGCCCAAATGCCGTACCGGGTCATTTTCACCCTGCTGATCATCGTCTGGGCCAATTTCCGGGCCGAGACCATCTGGAACATCGCCGACATCTTGAACGGCCTGATGGCCCTGCCGAACCTGATCGGGCTGCTGATCCTGAGCGGCATGATCGCGCGCGAGACCAAGCACTACCTGTCGATCGACCCCGACCTGACCAAGAACAACGTCAAGCCGTCCAAGCTGGAGGCGATCTCCTTGAAGATCGACTGGGTGCGCTCGACCGAGCGGGTCTCCCGCCGCTGACCGGCGGGGGAGGCGGGGGAGTTCAGCCGGGGTAGCGGGGCAGGCCGTCCGGGCCGACCGGGCCCTCGGGCGGAGGGCCGAGAGGGGGCGCTGGTTCGGGGCCGTAGCCGGGCGGCGCGTAGGCGCCGTCGAACGGCCCGTAGCCGCCTTGGCCAGCCGGTGGCCAGTACGATGCCGCCTGGCCGGGTTGGCCGCCGGGCGCGGCCTTGTCGAAGCGGGCGCCCTCCGGCTTGGGCGGCAGTATGCACATGATCAGCGGCACGATCCCCAGATTGATCAGGTTGAACAGCCAGAAGGCGCCCGAGAAGCCGGCGTCGTGGAGGCGGCGCCAGTTGACGGCCAGGCTCGGGACCAAGGTGCCCAGGTACCAGATGACGCTGACCGCGGCGGACGCCAGCGCCAAAACGCCGGGGGTGAAATCGGCCAGGTCGAGCCCCGCGGCCAGATCGGCTGAAGAGGCGGACTCCCCGGCCTCGAGCGCCTTGATCACCTGGTCGAGCAGGCGGCCCCCAAAGCCTGCCAGCCAGACCAACAGGGGCAGTTCGAGGATGGTCGTGACGACCGTGTAGAACAGGAAGTACCACCAGTACTCGGCCCGCGAGGCGCGGCCGGTGAAAGTGGCGTAATTCTTGAAGAAGCGGGCCACCGCCGCGCCTAGCGAAGCCCCGTAATAGGGCTGGTCCAGGGGCGGCGCGATCCGCCCGGCGGGCAGTTGTGAAGATGTCATGCAGGCCATTGTCGCAAAATCGGGCGGCCCGGCGCGCCACTTCGGGTAAGGTCTTGGCGTGCCTACCAATTACCGTGACGTGCTCGACCAGTTCAGCGCCCTCGTCCAGGATCACGAGGCGGTCGTCGGGGCGGCCGTGATCGGGTCGCGCGCCCAGGGCCGGGCGGACCGGCCCGGCCAGGCGGCCGACCTGGACTTGGCGCTGTTCGCCGCCCAGCCGGAGGAACTGTTGTCTGAGAACGGTTGGTTGGCGCCGGTGGGCCGCATTTGGGCCAGCGCGGTGGACCGGACGTTGCCGGGGCTGCCGGTCAAGCGCCTGCTTTTGGACGATGCCGCCGAGGTCGATTTGCTCATCGTCGCGCCTGACGCCGCCGACCAGTCGCCGCCTGGCGTCCGGGCGGTTTTGGCGGACATCGCCCGCCGGGGTTTCAAGCCGGTCAAGTCCGGCGGCCCGGTCCCGGACGGTCTGGCCGAGTTGGCGGCCGAGGCCAAGGCGTCCGCCCGGCCCCGGCCCTCCCAGGACCAGTTCTCGGACCTGGCGGCCCAGTTCTGGATCAACGCGGTGCGGACCGCCAGGCGGCTCGGCCGGGGCGAGGTCTGGTCGGCCAAGCGGATCGTTGACGGCCCGATGAAGGACGCGCTGGTCGAGCTCCAGGCTTGGGTCGTGCGGGCGCGCAAAGGCGGCGACACCGACACCTTCTGGAAGGGCCGCCACCTGGAAGAATGGGCCGGTGACCGGTTCCGGCGAGACCTCGGCGCCAGTTGCGGCGGCTACAGCGCCGAGGCCGTCCGCCGCGATCTGACTGAGACCATGGACCAGTTCAGGCTGTTGGCCATCGAGGCCGCCAGCCGTTGGTCCCTCGACTACGCCGAGGGCTTGGACCGCCGCGCCACGGTCTGGGTCCGGACCTGGGACTGACCGCGGCGGACCCCGGCCCCGCCAGGGGAGGTACGGCCGAAGCTTGCCGTTGATCTACGGTTGGTACGGTCAGGCCGTTCAAGAGGCGCCACGACAACCGAAGGAAAGCCCATGAAGAAACTGATGGCGATGGCGGCGGCCGGGGCCGCCTTGTTGGGCCTGGCGGCCTGCGGCAACGGTGGCAGCGGCGGCGACGGCGGCAAAGGCGGCGGCGGCCAGGAGTCGCTGCGAGTCGGCATGGAGGCGGCCTACGCGCCGTTCAACTGGACCCAGAAGGACGATTCGCACGGCGCGGTCAAGATCGAGGGCGGCGGCTGGGCCGGCGGCTATGACGTCCAAATGGCCAAGTTGGTGGCCGATGGCCTGGGCCGCGATCTGGTGGTGGTCAAGACCAGCTGGGACGGGCTCATCCCCGCCCTGCAATCGGACCGGATCGACCTGATCGTGGCCGGCATGACCCCAACCCCCGAACGCAAAGAGGCGATCGACTTCTCCGACAGCTATTACACCTCGGATATCGTGATCGTGGTCAAGAAGGACTCGAAATGGGCCTCGGCCACGTCCCTGGAAGATTTCAAGGGCGCCAAGATCACCGCCCAGATCTCGACCATCCACTACGACCAGTTCTTGGGGCAGATCCCGGGCGTTGACAGGCAGACCGCCCTGCAGGATTTCCCGACCATGATCCTGGCGGTCAAATCCGACAAAGTGGACGGCTACATCTCCGAGCGCCCGGGCGCGCTGAGCGCCGCGGCCTCCAACCCCGATCTCGCCTTCGTCTCGTTCGAGAAGGGCAAAGGCTTCGACGTCGATGAGGCCGAGACCTCCATCGCCATCGGCCTGAAGAAGGGGTCGGACCTGCTCGGGCCGATCAACCAGGCTTTGGCCAAGATCGGCCAGGACCAGCGCGAGACGCTGATGGAGCAAGCCGTCAAGGACCAGCCTGAATGACGACCGCGCTGCTGGCGGCCGCCGAGGCGGGCGGCCGCAACTTCTGGGAATGGGTCGCCCACGTGGTCCAGGACTACTGGCCGTGGCTGCTCAAAGGGGTCGGCGTGACCATGTTCCTGGCCCTGACCGGCACCCTGGTGGGAGTGGCGCTGGGACTCGGCGTGGGCGTGGTGCGGACCATCCCGTCCGACAAGCACTCGGCCGGCCCGGTCCGGCGGGTGGTGTTGAAGGCGGTCAACATTTTGCTGGCCATCTACGTCGAGGTCTTTCGGGGCACCCCGATGATGGTTCAGGCGATGGTCGTCTACTTCGGCCTCGGCATGGCCTTCCAGATCAGGCTCGACGTGGTGACGGCCGGGCTGCTGGTGGTCTCGATCAACACCGGCGCCTATATGGCCGAGATCGTCCGCGGCGGCATCCAATCGATCGACCGGGGCCAGTTCGAGGCCGCCAAGGCGGTCGGCATGAACCATTGGGACACCATGCGCGGGGTCATCTTGCCGCAGGCGATCCGCAACATCTTGCCGGCCACCGGCAACGAGTTCGTCATCAACATCAAGGACACCTCGGTCCTGATGGTCATCGGCACCTCGGAGCTGTTCTTCCAAGGCAAGACGATCGACGGCATCTTGTACCAGACCTTCCCGGTCTACCTGCTGGTGGCGGCCATCTACCTGGTGCTGACCTTCACCACCACCAGGCTGCTCAGGCTGCTCGAGCGGCATCTCGAAGGACCGGCCAACTTCACCTTGGCGACCTCCTCGACCACGCCCGAATCGATCCTCATGGCCGGGGGTGAGAACTATGGCCGGCGAACCCGCTGAGGCCACCCCTGACGCCATCGTCGAGACCCGCGACCTGCGCAAGTCGTTCGGGTCGAATGAGATCCTCAAGGGCATCGACTTCGCCGTCAGGCCGGGCCAGGTGGTGTCCGTCATCGGCGCCTCCGGCTCCGGCAAGTCGACCTTCCTGCGCTGCGTCAACCTGCTCGAATGGCCGTCGTCCGGCCAAGTCCTCTACCACGGCGAGGACGTCCTGGCCCGCGGCTACGACGTGAACCGCTTCCGCGCCCGCCTCGGCATGGTGTTCCAGCAGTTCAACCTGTTCAACAACCTCAACGTGCTTGACAACTGCGTCATCGGTCAGGTCCGGGCGGCCGGCCGGAGCAAGCCGGAGGCCCGCCGCCGGGCGCTGGAGTTCTTGGCTAAAGTCGGCATGGACCCCTATGTCGACGCCAAGCCGGCGCAGCTGTCCGGCGGCCAGAAGCAGCGCGTGGCGATCGCCCGGGCGCTGTCGATGGGGCCGGAGGCGCTGCTGTTCGACGAGCCGACCTCGGCCCTCGATCCGGAGATGGTCGGGGAGGTCTTGGCCGTCATGGGCGAACTGGCGGCCTCCGGGCTGACCATGGTGATCGTCACCCATGAGATGGCCTTCGCCCGCGACGTCTCGGACCGGGTGGCCTTCATGGACGGCGGCGTGATCGCCGAGGAGGGCCCGGCGGCGCAGATCTTCGCCGAGCCGGCCAAAGCCCGCACGCGGGAGTTTCTAGCCCGGTTCCACGCCGGGTGAGGGCGCGGGCGGCCGTATGCTTGGGGGCAGCCGACCGCGCCGAACGACGAAGGAGCCCACCATGCCGCCAACCTCCCCGGAGCCCGCCGACTACCGCGTCAACCCGGCCTGGCACGATCTGTCCGGCCTGGTCACGACCGCCGCCGAGCGGCCGGAACGGGTCATCGCCAGCCCGATCGACGGGGCCGAACTGGGCCGGGCGCCGATCTGCCGGCCGCAGGACGTGGAATTGGCCGGCCGACGGGCCAGGGCGGCCGGCCGGCGCTGGGCGGCCGAGCCGCTGAGCCGCCGCCGGGGCGTCATCGAGCGCTTCAAGGACCTGCTGGCGGCCGAGCGCGACGACATGCTCGACTTGATTCACGCCGAGAACGGCAAGTCGCGGACTGACGCCCTGGAGGAGTTCCTCGACGTCCTGCTGACCGCCGGATACTACGCCGCCAAGGCCCCCAAAGTCCTTCGGCGGCATCGGCGGCGTGCTGCTTTACCCCTCCTGACCAGCACCTACGTCCATTACGTGGCCAAAGGCGTGGTCGGCGTCATCACCCCCTGGAACTACCCCTTGACGTTGGCCGCCGCCGATGCCGTGCCGGCGCTGCTGGCCGGCAACGGCGTCATCTTGAAACCCGACTCGCAGACCCCGCTGACCGCGCTGCGCCTGGTCGAACTGCTGCGCCAGGCCGGCCTGCCGGAAGACCTGATGCAGGTGGTGACCGGGCCGGGCGGCCAGCTCGGCCGACCCATCATCGACGCCTCGGACTACGTGATGTTCACCGGCTCGACCGCCACCGGCCGGACCGTCGCCGCCCACTGCGGCGAGCGGCTGATCGGCTGCGGCGCCGAGCTGGGCGGCAAGAACGCCCTCATCGTGATGTCCGACGCGCCGCTCGGCCGGGCGGTCGCCGGCGCCGTCCAGGCCTGTTTCGCCAACAGCGGCCAGCTGTGCATCTCGGTCGAGCGGATCTACGTGGCGCGGCCCCTGTTCGAGGCCTTCGCCAGCGCCTTCGCCGACCGCGCCGCCGGGCTGGTCTTGGGCGGCGGCGGCGGTTGGGAGGTCGACATGGGGCCGCTGATCTCCCAGGGCCAGTTGGACAAGGTGGTCGAACACGTGGACGATGCCGTCTCGAAGGGCGCCACGGTTTTGACCGGCGGACGGCGGCGCCCCGACTTGGGGGAGCTGTTCTACGAGCCGACCGTCCTGACCGGCGTGACCGACGCCATGACCCTGGCCCGGGAGGAAACCTTCGGCCCGGTGGTGGCGCTGTACCCGGTCGACTCCGAGGACCAAGCCGTCGCCCTGGCCAATGACAGCGAATACGGGCTCAACGCCTCGGTCTGGACTTCCTCGCCGACGCGGGGCCGGGCCGTGGCCGAGCGGCTGCGGGCCGGGACCGTCAACATCAACGAGGGCTACGCGGCCGCCTACGGCTCGACCGACGCGCCGATGGGCGGCTTCGGCATCTCCGGCCTGGGACGGCGCCACGGCGCCGAGGGCCTGATCAAATACACCGAGCCGCAGACCGTGGCGCTTCAGCGGCTGGCGCTGATCGGCCCGCCCGCCTGGGCGACCCGCCCCGCCTACGCCGAAGCCATGACGGTCGGCTCGAAATGGCTCCATGTGACGGCCGGCGAACTGGTCAGAAAGGTGGCCGGGCGATGAAGGCGTACCGACAAGCCGGGTTGGCGCTGCGCGGCGCCAGGGTCGTGATCACCGGCGGCGGCAGCGGGATCGGCCGCCGCATGGCCATCGGGGCCGCCCGCAAGGGCTCGGCCGTGACCGTCTGGGACCTCGACGGCGGCCGGGCCGAATCGGTCCGGGCGGAGATCGAGGCCGAGGGCGGCCGGGCCG
>JAIROU010000196.1 GCA_031257375.1 Bifidobacteriaceae bacterium | reverse complement strand
TGGCCGGCCGCCTCCGCCTCGTTCTGGACGGGTTCCCAGCGCCAGCGGGGGAAGAACTGGCTGGCCCAGGTGAAGAACGACAAGTCCGGGATCGAGTCGACGGCCAGGACACCAAACTGGGCGGCCTCGCGCGGGCCGGGCAGAATGAACCCGCAATTGCGGTGCTCCGGCGTCGGGAAGAATTGCGGCATCTTGCCGGGCTCGTGGTTCAACATGCGGTCGGGGTCGAAATAGGCCCACTCGCGGCAAAACGGCCGGTACTCCGCGCGCGTCACCTTCGCGCCGTCGAAAGCCGCCGGGCGACCTTTGGCCAAGGCCTGCCGCAGGGACCTCGACCAACTGACCCGGGAGGGATCCGGATCCGTGAAACCGTCCGGATCTGGAGCCGTCCCCGGTTCCGCCTCCGCCCGCGCCGCCTCGAGCCGGTCAACGCACGAGTTGTAGGCGTCGATCATGCGCGCGACCTGCTCGCGCAGAGATGCCTCCGAGAAGTTGTAGACCCAGGCGTCCCGAGTAGTTTCCAAGCCGCGACTGGACAGATCGAAGACTCCTGAGCGGTCTTTGCCGCTGATCGGCTGGTAGCCGGCGAACACGTCATTGCGTTGGTTGATCCAGTCGCCGGCCTGGTTCGGGGTGATGGCTCGCCAGGGGATCGAGCCGATGGTTGAATCGGCCACCAAGCTGAGTTTCTGCTCGCGGGTCAGGTAGTCGCCGATGTCGTGGTAGAACAGCTCGGCCGGGCCGCGGTGGCCGGGGGTCTTGACGGCCAGCAGGATCGCGACCGTGGCGCGCGAGCCGGAGCCGAACACTTTCCCGCCCTCGCGGCGGGATTGCTCCCCGGCGGTGCGCTGGTTGCCGCGCAGGTTGTAGACGTAGACGGCGCTGAACTCGTCCGCCAGGCTGAGCCGCACGCCATCGGCGGTGTTGCCGTCGATGTACCCGCCGTTCGAGACGAACGCGACCACGCCCGCCTCCCCGATTTGGTCTGACGCCCAGCGGATCGCCCGCAGGTAGGAGTCGTACAAGCTGTTCTTGTTCGTGGCGGTGGAGCTGGCGGCGTAGGTGCGCTGGATCCTGGCGTCCAGGGTGCGGTATTTCAGGTTCTGGTTGTCGTCGTTGCCGGAGGTCTGGCCCACCGAGTAGGGCGGGTTGCCGAGGATCACCTCGATGCGGTGGGAGCGCAACAGCTCGAGTTGCCGGGCGGCTCGGTCGTTGTTGGCGACGAACACCGACTCGTCCAGGGCGTCGCCGGCCTCGGTCATCTGGAACGTGTCCGCCAGGACCATGCCCTCGAACGGCGTGTACTCGCCGTCGGGTTGGCCGGCCAGCGTGTGGTAAGCGACCTCGATGTTGGCGGCGGCGATGTAGTAGGCGAGCAGGAGGATCTCGTTGGCGTGCAGCTCATGGGCGTACTTGCGGGCCAAGTCCCCCGGCTTGATCAGCCCGGACTCCAACAGCCGGACGATGAACGTGCCGGTACCGGTGAACGGGTCGAGAACGTGGACGCCATCGGCGGTCAGGGAGGCTCCGAAGTGCTCGCGCAGCAGGTCGTCGACCGCGCGGATGATGAAGTCGACCACCTCGATGGGGGTGTAGACAATCCCGAGCGACTCGGCGGTCTTCTTGAACGCGAGGCGGAAGAACTTCTCATACAGCTCCATCAAGACCCGCTGCTTGCCCTCGGCGTTGTCGATGCCTTGCACGCGCAGGCGCACCGACTCGTAGAACCCCGCCAGGCCGGCGGTCTCCGCGTCCAGGTTGGCGCCCTCCAGCGCGGCCAGCATCGACTGCATCACCTGGGCGACCGGGTTGTGGGCGGTGAACGAGTAGCCCTCGAACAGCGCGTCGAAGACGGGCTTGGTGATCATGTGCTGGGACAGCATGTCGATGGCCTGGGCCTGGTCGATGCTCGGGTTCAGGTTCGCCTGGAGCGCGCGGAGGAACGCGGCGAACGCCGAGCGGACAATCCCGTTGCCGCGCTCGACCAGGTCTGTCAGCCGGGCGGTGTGCGCCGCGGTTATCTGGGCGACATCGGCGGCCCAGTCCTCCCAGTAGCGGCGGGAGCCGACCTTGGCGACGATCTTCGCGAAGATCGCGTCCCGCCACTCGCCCCAGTCCAACTGGTCCGCTACCCACCGGCCCGGGCGGGCGGCATCGGCCCTGTCGCCGGAGCCGTCTCCGAGCCCTTCTCCGGGCGCCCCGCCCGGGTCCGGCACGTCGACGCCGATCACCCGCACCTGGTCCGGCGGGGTCTTGTTCAACTCGATCTGGTTGATCATCGCGTTGAACCGGGAGTCGTGCGCCCTCAGCGCTTGGAGGACCTTCCAGATGACCGAGTAGCGCTGGTTGTCGCGCAAAGCCAGCTCGGGCTTCTGGCCGGCGGGGATCGCGACCGGCAAGATGATGTACCCGTACTCCTTGCCCGGTGCCTGGCGCATCACGCGGCCCACCGCTTGGACCACGTCCACCTCCGACTTGCGGGGGTTCAAGAAGATCACCGCGTCCAACGCGGGCACGTCCACGCCCTCCGCCAGGCACCTGGCGTTGGTCAGCACCCGGCAGGCGCCCTCCTCCGGCTCGGAACGCAGCCAGTCCAACGCCGCTCCCCGGACCAGCATGTTCATGGTGCCGTCAACATGGTGGACCTGTGCGGCCAGCTGGTCTGGCGCGTCAACCACCACCGAGCCGTCCGGGGCGACACTGGTCGCCTCCTCCTCCAGCGCGCCAGCGTAATGGCCGATCACGTCCGCGAACTCGCCCTCGAACTTCTTCGACGCGGCGATCGACCCGCTGAACGCCACCGCCCGGCGCATCGGCGCCTGGTCGGTCACGAAGTCACCCGCCTCGCCCCGCTTGGCGAGCCCGTTCCAGCAGCCGATGATCTTGGCCGCGTCCGGCAGGCTCAACTCCGAGTTCGCCGCGAACGCGGACTGCATCACCCTTGAGACAGCCGATTCGGGCACCGTCAAGATCAGCACCCGGTAATCCGACAGAAGCCCCAAGCCGACCGCCTCGCCGAAGTCCAGCCGGTGGAACTCCGGGCCGTACAACGCCTCGTCGTCCATCGAGGCCAGCAGCACGTCCGTCTCTTGCTCTCTTGCCTTGGCCTTGGACGCGTCGTCGTAGATTCGGGGAGTCGCGGTCATGTACAAGCGCTTCGCGCCGCCGATGTACGAGTCGTCGTGAACGCGGACGAACGCCGACTCGTCCTCGTCGGCCAGGGTCGCCCCTGTGGTGCGGTGCGCCTCGTCGCAAACAATCAAGTCGAACCGGCCCAACCCCAAGCCTTGCGCCTGGTGGATCACGTCAATCGACTGGTAAGTGGAGAACACCACCGTCATCGGCTCCGGCGCCGCGTCGCCGCCAGCCCCGGACGGCGCCGTCGCCCCAGCCCCAGCCGCGCTGACCGTCGCGGTGTCAGTCACTCCGGGCGACCGCGCAGGCGCAGATGCGTCCGCTGTGGGATGGTGCGCTGCCGACCGGGCAACCAAGGCGCCAGCGCCACCGGGCGCGTGCGGCAGGCCGTCCGCGCCGAGAGCGGGCGCTGGGACGGCGGACACGGCATCGGGCACCGGGGGC
>JAIROU010000183.1 GCA_031257375.1 Bifidobacteriaceae bacterium | reverse complement strand
GGCCTCCGACTCCGGCCTCAGCATTAGATTCGACCGCTACAAAGCGGCCCCGTCGGAAACCGCGGCGAGCGTCGCCCCCGAGACACCGACCTGAGCCTGCGCTCCCGGGTTCACCCAGCCGTCCTGGCCGTTCAACGGACCCTGCGCGAATGGAGTCACCCCGTCGTCGAAAGTGGCGAAATCAGTCTGGTAGAACGGCTCCAAGCCCTCGCCGCCCGCGCCCCAGCCGGGCGCCGCCAACAGCGGGACCGCCAGGGCGGCGGCCGCCAAGGAGGCTAGGTAACGCCCCCCCCCGTCGAATTATCGAAACTCTAGCCATGTTCAAGCCCTCAATCCATGTCTCGTTGGTTGCCCCGCCCCCGGGCCTGCCGGGTCCGCCCCGGCCGGGGGCGGGCTGCCTGCGTTTGCCGCCGCCCCCCGCCGAAGGCCCTGCGGAGACCTGCCACGCGGCCCATTCCGCGCGGCAGCCCCGCGCGCGGGCCGGGCGCCGTCGAAGAGTTACGTTACATTGTTTCCATACCGCCCGCAAGAGGGGCGCGGGTTTGACTTCAGGCCGGCCATGCGGCTTATATGGCGGCGTGAGGCACCAGGGCGCCAACGGCCGCGACAACTGGTCCCGGCCCATCAAGGCGGGGGTCAAGACCTCCCCGGCCGACTCGCGGGCCAACAACCGCTCGATGACCCTGTCCGAGCTGTACCACCGCGGACCGCTGTCCCGTGCCGACCTGGCACGCGCCACCGGGCTGACCCACGTGTCCGTCTCCCAGGTGGTGGCGGAGCTGATCGCGGCCGGCCTGGTGGTCGAGCGCGGCCAGGCCGAGACCCGCGGGGTCGGCAAACCCGCGACGCTGCTGGCGGTCAACGACTCCGGCCGGGCCTTCGCCGCCATCGACCTGAGCGGCGCCGACACCGTCGCCGGCGCCGTGTTCGACCTGCGCGGCAACATCACCGAGCGGATGTCCATGCGTCTCGGCGGCGCGGTCGACACGGCCGCCGCAGAACTGGTCTGCGAGTTCGCGGCGGCCCTCGTCGAGGCCGCCCGTGCGCCCATGGAGGGGCTGGCGGTGGCCGCGCCCGGGATCGTGACCGCCGACGGCGTGGTCCGCGCGGGAGCGTACTTCGGCTGGAAAAACCTCCCGCTGGCGGACAAGCTAGCCGCGCGGACGGGAGTCCCCTGCCTGGTCGAGAACGACGCCCGGATAGCGGCGCTGGCCGAATCCGCCCGGGGCGTCGACGGCGGCTTGATGCTGGTGCTGGTGGCCAAGGGCCTGGGCGCTGGCTTGGTCCTGGAAGGAGACCTGCTGCGCGGGCCGTCCGGCGCGGCCGGCGACATAGGCCACGTCACCGCCGTTGAAGACGGACCCAGGTGCCGCTGCGGCCGCCGGGGCTGCCTCGAGACAGTGCTGTCGGCCGCGGTCCTGGAGGGACTGTCGCGTCTCCCGCCCGGCCCCGGCCGCCGGGCCGCCGTGGAGTCGACCGCCCACGCCACCGCCGCGGTGCTGGCGGCCGCGATCGCCACCCTCGACCTCAGGCGCCTGGTCTTCTTCAACCGCGACAACCTGCTGGCGCCGGATCTGCTGGACGCGATCCGGCAGTCGATGACGGCCCGCCTCCTGCCTTTCACGACGCACAACCTGGTCATCCGCGCCAGCACGGCAGGCCCAGACACCATGCTCCAGGGCGCTTACGCGCACGCCCTGTCCGAGCGGCTCGGCATAACCCCATGGGCCAGTCCCCGGCCCTGACGCCCGGCCCGACCGCGCGCTATCCGCCCGGTTCTGGGGCCACGACGGTGAGGACGGATTCCAGGCCCGCGAGGTCGGCGCCGTTGAAGGTGTAGAGGGGCAGGTTGTGGCGCACCGCTGTGGCGGCGATCATCAGGTCGAGCCGGCTCGGGCGCGGCTGGCGGCCATGGGCCCTGACCAAGGCGACGAGCTCGCCGTACTTGTCGGCCGCCAGTTCGTCAAAGGGCAGCGGCTCGATCCAGGCCCGCAGGCGGGCGTTGCGCTCAGCTCGGAACACGGCCTCGACGCGAGTCGCCGCCAGCGCGACGCCGTAGTTCAACTCGGCCACGGTGATCGCGCTGATAACCACCTTGCCGGGGAGGCCGATGATGGCTTTGGCCCTCGCCAGGTCCACCACCGCGCTGGTGTCGAGCAAGCCCTCGGCATTTTGGTCAGCCAACGCGGTCCCCCTCATCTCCGAAGAAGGTGTCGGCCTCGGCCCGCAGTTGGGCGAAGTCGAGCGGCGGCAAGTCGGCCATAGCCGCCAGGAGCTCCTCGGAGGGGACCGCCCGGCGGCGGCCCGCCAGGGGTGCCAGGGGCGCCAGGGGCGCCAGCGTTGCGACCGGCCGGCCGCCCCTGGTCACGGTGAACTGCTCACCTTGTTCGAGCCGGTCCATGATGGAGGCCGACTCGTTGCGAAGCTGCCGCTGAGTGATCGTCGCCATGTCTCACACCGTAGCACCCCATGACACGCGGGCCGGGATCCAGGCCTCCCAACGGTCGTTCTCACGGAACGGTCGGGAAAGCCTGCGCGCCGTGTTGGCGAATGTGCGCCTGACCGGATTGGCTTTCGCGTTGGAACCTGCGCCGGGTTTAGCGTCCAACGCGGCCTTCTGAGGGCGTCGATGCGATCTGGGTAGGCTTTTTGCGCGTCCCCCAAAATCTAGGTAGGCATGTTGCGCGTCCCCTGGGCGGTCACCCAGCCCATTTGCCAAGTGCCAAACCGATTTGACGCCTTAAACGACTACATAGATTCCCTTGGACGCGCAAGATGACTACCCAGATTGGCCTCAGCGGCCATCGGCCGCCCGAGAGCCCGTTCTGGGCGCGATTGGTGCCAGCGTAAACGCGGGTTTAGTGCGGGTCGAGTTGGGCGTCGCGGGCGAGGGCGGCCGCGACGGCCGCCACCACGGCGGCCGAGAAGCCCCGGTCTTCCAGCACGTTCAAGCCCGCCACGGTGGTCCCGCCGGGCGAGGCGACCTTGTCGATCAACTGCCACGGGTGCTCGCCGGTCGCTTGCAGCAGCACGGCCGAACCGAGGACGGCCTGGGTGGCGGCCTCGCGCGCGGCCTGTTTGGTCATGCCGGCCGCCAACGCGCCCCGCGCCAGGGCGTCCACGAACAAGAAGACCCAGGCCGGGGCGGCGCCGGCGACGGCCGAAAAAGCCGGGATCAGCCGTTCCTCGAGCACCACCGCCCGGCCCACCGCGGCGAACAATTCCACCACGGAGGCGATCTGGGCCTCGCTGGCGACCTGGTTCCCGGCCACGGCCGCCATGCCCTGGCCGACGGTGGCGTTGATGTTCGGCATCACCCGGACGACCGGGGTGTTCGGCCCCAGCCAGCCGTCCAGGTGCCCCAACGTCACGCCGGCCGCGATCGACACCACCAGCGGCCGCTTGGCCACGATCTGGCCGCCGACCTCCTCCAGCAGCGCCGCCATGTATTGGGGTTTGACGGCCAAGACCACAATGTCCGATGCCGCCACGACCTCTTGGTTCCCGGCGAACGCCACGATCCCGGTGCGTCGGGCGAGTTCGCGGACCTTGGCGGCGTCGATGTCGTGGGCGCAGATTTGGTCGGCCGCGACCAGGCCGCTGGCGATGACCCCTTCGATGATCGCGCCGGCCATGTTGCCGGCGCCGATGAAACCAATCCTCATAGGTCAAGGGTAGACCGGACGCGGGGCTGGCGCGGCGGCTGCGGGCAGGGCGGCTGACCCGTGGCGGGCGGGCGGCATCGGCGGCCCGCCGGGCGTGCTGGCGGGCGGGGCGAGCACGCGGCGGCGCGCGGGCGGCGCGGCCGGGCACTTGGGCGCGGGCGGGGCACTTGGGCGTGGGCGGGCGGCATCGGCGGCCTGCTGGGCGCAAACGCGGACGGGCGGCATCGGCGGCGTGGTGGAATGGTGGGTGTGAGCGCAGAACCAGCGGGCGAGCCGCGGCCGGGCGGGGGCCAAGGCCAAAAGGTCCGCGTCGACTCCTGGATGTGGGCGGTCAGGCTGTTCAAGTCGCGGTCGCAGGCGGCGGCGGCCTGCAAGGCCGGCCACGTCCGGGTCCGGGGCGAGAAGGCCAAGCCATCGCAGACGGTCGCCCCCGGCGACGAGGTCCACGTCCGGGGCGGACCCCGCGAGCGGATCGTCATAGTGGTCAAACCGCTGGTCAAGAGGGTGAGCCCGGCGCTCGCCGGGGAAGCCTACGAGGACCACTCGCCGCCGCCGCCCCGCCGCTTAGAGGCGCTCGGCCTGCCGTTGGCCGTCCGCGAGCGCGGCTCCGGGCGCCCGACCAAGGCCGAGCGGCGCCAACTCGACCGCCTCCGGGGCCGCACCGCCCGGTGACCGGGCCTCGCGCCCGTCGGGAGGTTCGCCGACAGCCCCGCCGCCGCCGGACGGCGGTCAAGGCCGCGCAGATTTCTGGCTTTTAGGGATGATGTGTGGGTGTCGTTGGCCGTGTTTGGGATGGTGACACGCTGTTTCTCTCGACGGTTTCAAGCGGGGGCCTGGCCGGGTCGCGTGGGCGGTAGGGGGCGCCCAGGCCGACGGGGCGGGGTGGTGGCGTTGGCGCGCGCCCGGCCCGGTGGGGGGAGATGAAAATCGCAGCCTCGGCGGGCCTGGAACCGGTCTTGGGCGCGAGACTGCGATTTGATCTCCTTTTCGGGCCTTCGTCGCATCGAGACTGCGATTCTATCTCCGGCCGGTTTACGTAATGCCTGGTCAGGGCGGTTTCTGCGGCGGGGCGGGAGATGAGATCGCAATCTCGACGAGCCCGACCCCCCAAAAAAGAGATGAAATCGCAGTCTCGACGGGCCCGGGGCCGGTCCCGGGCGTCGAGGCTGCGATTTCATCTCTTTCCCGGGTCCCGGCCCCGACGGACGGGCGGCTCGGGCGCCCAGGGACGGCGGCAGCGCCGGTTCGGGCGCCGGAACGGCGCGCGGCCGGGGCGATGGGATTGCCGACGCCGCTCAGTCCGGCCGCAACACCGACAAACTCATCGCCCCGATCATGCCCCGACGTTCAAACCTCCCCATCAGCCCGCCCGGACTGCCCCAACCACCCACACATCCCGGCGAAGCCGCAGATTTCGAAGTGTCCGAGGGGGGACTTGAACCCCCATGCCCCGTGAAGGGCACTAGCACCTCAAGCTAGCGCGTCTGCCTATTCCGCCACTCGGACTGGTAGCCAGGACAACATACCATGGCCAGCCTGTTCGCCCTGGGGCGCGAGCAGGGCCAAACTGGAAGCATGCAAATGCGGTCGGTTGAGGCGGACGGGGTGCCGTCGTGGCTGCGGGTCGGCGCCGGAAACGCCTGGCGCTGGCTGGTGCTGGCGGCGGCGGCCTATGTGGCCGTGCGGGTGGTGGCGGAAGTCGAATTGGTGGCCATCGCCCTGTTCGGGGCCTTCGTCATAACCTCGGTGCTCCGGCCGCTGGTCAACCTGTTGGCCCGGCCGCGGTGGATGCCCAGAGCGCTGGCCACCGGCATCGGCTTCATCGTGGCGCTGGCGGTGAT
>JAIROU010000180.1 GCA_031257375.1 Bifidobacteriaceae bacterium | reverse complement strand
GCGCCGCCACCACGGCGGCGGCGCCCAGCGCGGCCATCACCCCCGACCCGATCAGAAGCCCCCGGCCCGGCCGGGGCACCGCGCTTGAATCAGTCATGTGTGTCCTCCCAAATCAATCGCCTCAGAATGAAACCGCGGCCGGGCCGCCGCCCGGCCCCGTCCGGCCGAATCCCGGCCAGGACCTGCCAGTGCCCGGCGCGGAAGCAGGCGCGAGGCCCAGACCAGCACGAACGCGGCGGTCAGGAGCAGCACTATGACGCCGCCGGTGGGCAGGTCGAGCGACCAGGACAGGTACAGCCCGACCAGGGCCGCGCCCGCGCCGATCAGCGGCGCCGCCACCATCATGACCGCCAGGCGGTCGGTCAGCAGGCGGGCCGTCGCGGCCGGCGTGACCAGCAGGGCCAGCACCAAAATGTTGCCGATCGTCTGGACCGAGATCACCACCGCCAGCGTGACCAGCACATACAGCCCCAGATCGAGCCAGAACACCGGCAGGCCGAGCGCCCGCGCCGACTCGCGGTCCAAGGAGGTCGCCACGAACTCCTTGTGCAACCAGAACAAGGTCGCCAAGGTGGCCGCGCCGGTCAGGCCGACCACCCACAAATCAGAATCGGGTATGCCCGTGATCGAGCCGAACAAGAACTGCTGGAGCGACCCGGCGTAGCCCGGCGCCCGCGAGATCACCACCACGCCCAGGGCGAACGCGGCCACGAAGAAGACGCCGATGACCGAGTCCTCCTTCAGCCGCCGATTCTGCGAGAACACCGCCACCAGCACCGCCGTCAGCACCCCGGCCACGATCCCGCCCAGCACCAGGTTGCCCGCCAGGACGAAGGCCACCGCCAGGCCGGGGAAGACGGCGTGGGCGACGGCGTCCCCGATGAACGCCATCCCCCGCAGCACCACATGGCACCCGACCACCCCGCAGACCACCGCCGACATCACTGCCACCGCCAGCGCCTTCGGCAGAAAGGCCAGGTCGGGGTTGATCAGATCGTAGAAAAAGTCGATCGGGCTCACACCGCCACCGCCGCCCCCGCCGCCGTCCCCGTGGCCGCCGCTCCTGCCAGAGCCCGCAGGAGGGGCGAATCCGGTCCCACTTCGAACGCCTCCGTCCAGGCCTGCGGGCGGGCGGCCAACTCGGCCGGGGTCCCCACCGCCACCAGGGTCCGGTTGAGCAAGGCCAGCCGGTCCGAGCCGTCGAGGGCGGCCAGCAGATCATGGGTCGTCATCAACACCGCCCGCCCCTCGCGGGCCAGCCCTCGGAACAACGCCGACAGCACGCCCTGGGTCGGCAGGTCCAAGCCGGTGAAGGGCTCGTCGGCCAGCAGCAGGGCCGGGCTGGGCGCCAGCGCCCGTGCCACCAGCACGCGCTGGCGCTGCCCGCCGGACAATTGCCCGACCGGGCGGTCGGCCAGCTCCGCCAACTCCACCCTGGCCAAGGCGTCCGCCACGGCCTGCCACTCGGCCCGCCCGGGCCGGCGCCCCAGCCCCAGTTTGCCGACCAGGCCGGTCATGACGGCATCGGCCACGGCGATCGGGAAATCCCAGGCGAACTCGTGCCGCTGCGGCACGTAGCCGACCGCCGCGCGGCCCGCCGCCGGGTCCCGCCCGGCCACCGAGACGCGCCCCGCCACCGGCTTGACCAGGCCCAACGCGGCCCGCAGAAGCGTGGTCTTGCCCGCGCCGTTCGGCCCGACCAGCGTCACCAACTCCCCGGCGGCCACGCCCAGGTCCACCCCCTCCAGAACCCGCCGCCGCCCCAACTCGACGGCCAGCCCCTCGACCGCCAGAACCGCCCGGCCGCCCTCATTCAGCCGCTCGGGCGAGTCCGAACCCATCACTTCTCATCCCCGCCACCGGCTGCGGCCTGGGTGGCCGGATCGGACGCGAGGCCGTCGCCGGGGTCCCCGCGGCCGGGGCCGGGGCCGTAGCCGGGCTCCCCGCGGCCGGGGCCTGAGCCGGAGCCCGGGCCAGGGACGGAGTCGAGGCCGGAGCCGGGGACGCAGCCGGAGCCAGGGCCTGCGCCTGCGCCGGAGACGGAGCCCGGACCCCGGTCCTGGCGGGCGGCGAAGACGCGGTTCTTGGCCCGCCTCGCCCGGACCAGGATTGCGGCGGCGGTGATCGCCAAAGCCGCCGCCAGGCCGATCCCGCCCAGGAGCAAGGCACGGTTAACCCCGCCACCAGCCGAGTCATGCTCCGACGCGCCCCCGGCCGGATCGCCCGCCTCGCCGCCCCCCGTCGCGGGATCGCCATCAACCGCGCCCGGCGCGGCGGCGTCAGCGCCCGCCCCGGCCGAACCGTCGGCGTCCGCCCCGGCCGAACCGTCCGCGCCGGCGGCGGCAGAGGCCTCCGCGTCCCCGGCCGCATCCGACTCGGGCCAGACGGCGGCCAAGGCCTCCTCCGGCCGGGTGGCCGTGCCGACCGCGAAGCGGAAGACTTGGCTGTCGCGGGCGCTCGAGCCGTCGACCAGGACCGCGGCGACCTGGAGCCGGAGCAGGTAGACGCCCGGCTCGGTGAAGACCCAGTTGGCGTGGGTGTGGGTGTTGACGTCGACCCAGACGTCCTGGGGCTCGGCGGCGCGCGAGTCGAACAGCACCTGCGGCTCCCCGAAGGACCCGGATTGGAGGAAGGCGGTGACTGTGCCGGGGCCTTGCGAGCCGGTCAAAGACAAGGTGACGCCCCGGTCGATCGATTCCATGACCTCCGGGTCCTGGGTGTTCCAGCCCAGCCAGACCACAGCCGGGTTCTGCGTCTGCGGGACCACCCAGACCTCCTGGCCCGGCTCGGCGCCCACGAACTGGTAGGCCGGGTCGTCCGGGACCGGCAATTTGGCCTGGTCCAGGACGTGCAGCACGGTCTGGTCAGGGTGCCGCCAAACGCTGGCCTGGGAGGCGTCGGCCTTGGCGGCGTCATCGTGAATCATGAACCGCCACTGGCCGTCGACAAACTTGGGACCCAAGTCGACGTGCCCGGCGCTGAGCACCCGCGTCCCGGTGGCCACCGGTTCGGCGGCGTCGATGGCCTGCTCCAGGTTCGGGTCGTCGTCGCCGGGCGCGGCCGCCGCCGGACCAGCCGACGCGGCCAGCGCGGCGCCGACCGCCACCAGGGCGCCGACCACTGCGGCCGCACCGGGCCGTTGACGAATCCGTGCTGATGTCATTGCAAGACTCCTTGGTCTAGGAACGGCGTGGCCGGGCGGGCGCCGGGCCGGTCAGCCGCCGAGGCATCGGCGGATCGAATCGGCGTTGAAGCGCATCATTTCGACGTAGCTGGTGACCTGGGCGTCGAAGGTGTCGCCATAGATCGGGCAGACGGCGACGCCTTGTTCGGCCGCGACCTCGGTCAGGGTCGAGGCCCGAGCCGCCAGATTGGGCTCCAAGAAGACGGCCGGGACCGCCAGCGTGCGGATCGACTGGACCAGTTTGCGCCGGTCCGCCAGCGACGGCTCGACAGCCGGGTTGGGGGTCACGAAGCCGGCCACTTCCAGGCCGTAGGCCTGGGCCAGGTAGCCGAAGGCGTCATGGGTGGTGACCAGTTGGCGGCGCTCGGCCGGGACGGCCGCGACGGCCTGGCGGACATAGGCGTCGGTGGCCTCCAACTCGGCCAGATAGGCGGCCGCCTGGCGGCGGTAATCCTTGGCCCCGGCCGGGTCGGCCCCGGCCAAGGTGTCCCGGATCAACTGGACGTAGGCCATGGCGTTGCGGACGTTCTGCCACAGGTGCGGGTCGATCTCGCCGTGGACGTGTTTGCCCAGCACGGCCTGGGGAAGCTGGTAGACGGGCGTGCCCGCCCGCCCCAAGAAGCTGAACTGGGCGCCGGGCGGGACCTCGGCCAAAGCTTTCGCTGGGACCGCCAAGACGGCATCGGCGGCCGGTATGACCACCTGACTGCTCTGGCCGCCGCCCTCCGGGTCGTGGCGGATCTCCAGCCGCCCGGCGTCGAGGTCGACCGTCAGATCGGCGTGGCCCTGGTCGATCACCTGGGCGTCCGCCAGCCCGGGCTCGGCGCCGCTCGGGCTCACGCCCACGGCGAAGGCGAACTCGGCCGCGCCCAAGTCGACCGGCCGGGCGGTCGGGTCGACCTGCAGGCGGGCCTTGAGGGTCAGCCGGTACACCCCCGGCTCGGTGAAAGCCCAGGACAAATGCGTGTGCGCGTCGGCCGGGAGGCTGACGGTGTCCGCCTTGTACCCGTCTGAGGGGTCGAATCCGTCCGACGAGTCGAAGTAGACCTCGGTCTGCCCGAACGTCCCCGTCAGATAGGCGAACAGATGGCCCGGCCCGCTGACGGCGGTGGCCGCCAGAATGACCTCGGAACTGCGCGAGGCCCCGAACTGGTCGCCCTGGCCGTGGGCGCGCAGCCCCAGCCAGACGGTGTCCAGGTTGGCGTTCTCGACCAGCGGGATCAACTCGGCCGCGTACTTGACCGACTCCTCGGCCAGCGACACGCTGACGGCCTGGTCGCGGAGGTTCGCGTCCAAGGTCTTGATGACGCCGTGCTCCTCGAGCAGGGCGTAGTTGGAGAAGGCGACATCGGCGTAGACCACGTTGCGGGCGTCGCGCAAGGTCGGCTCGTAGGTGTGGGGGTCGGCCCCGTCCGGCACCAGCGAGACCACCTCCACTCTGTCGCCGCCGACTTGGCCGACCAGGTCGCGCAGCAGCCCGGTGGTGGTGACCACCTGCAGGCGGTCGCTCCGGGCGGCCAGCGCCGGCCGCGCGGCGCAGCCGGCGGTCTGGGCCGCCAACGCCGCCACGGCCAGGGCGGCGCCCAGCCGCGCGGCCCGCGTCCGCGCGCTTCCGGTCGCCCTATTTGCCCGATGCCGCCGACCTCCCTGGCGCCGCCGCAACCGGTTCGACCCGTTCGCCGGGTGGCGGCCAGTCGACCGCGGTCTGGCGGCCGGGGTGATCGGCTGGCCCGATGCCCGGCCCGGCCGGTCGTCATCCCGCGCGGCCCAGTCCGGGGGCCCGGCGGGGCCGGTTTCGATCTCCCGCCGGACCTGGCGGCCGGGCCAGCCATGGCCGGGCCAGCCATGGCGGGGCCTGGATCGTGTGGTCACTTGACCGCTCGCCGCCTGGCCAGATGGAGACCCGCCAGGGCCAGGGAGGCGGCCAAGGCGGCGGCGCCGCCGATCAACAACGTCCGCGGCGCCTGGCCGGGCCGCGCCTCGGCGGCGGTGGTGGGCGTCCGGCCCGGCTGCCTGGGGGAGGGATCGACTCGGGCGGGCTCTCCGCCGTCGCCAGCCCCGGTGGCCGGGTCGGCCGGGGCGGCGGCGCTGGCCGGGGCGGCGGCCTGGGGGGCGGACTTGAGGACGGCCTGGACGGCATCGGCGGTCAGGACGGCTGCGGCCGCCCCGCAACCGGCGCCCTCCGGGGCGGCGGCGGCCGGATCGACGTCGCCGACCGCCACGGTCAGCGTCTCGGTGTCAGACGAGCGGGCGCCGTTCGCCAAGGTGACCTGCTGGGTCATCGTCAGCCGGTAAACGCCCGGGGCGGTGAAAGCCCAGTTGGCGTGGGCGTGGACGCCCAAGTCGATGTCATAGGCGGAACCGGGGAAGACGACCTCTTGGACGCCGCCGAACGCCCCCGAGAGGTAGACGCTGACCTGGCCCGGCCCCTCTGCCTTGGTCAGCCGCCAACTGACCGGCCCGATCGCGTTGGCCGAGTTCAGGCCCTCGGTCGACCAGCCCAGCCAGATCAAGTCGGGGTTCTGGGTCTGCGGGATCAGCCAGACCGGTGCGCCCGCCCGGCCGATCTGGCCCATTCCGGCCGGGAGGGTCAGGCGGGCGGACGGCTTCAGCCACAGCACCACCCCGGCCGG